>JAUIBQ010000004.1 GCA_030427445.1 bacterium
CACATCCTGGAGGGGGAGCACCTTCCAAGGGTTCGGCTGTTCGCCGATTAAAGTGGTACGTGAGCTGGGTTCAGAACGTCGTGAGACAGTTCGGTTTATATCCGCTGTGGACGTCAGGAAAGTTGAGGAGATTTGCCCCTAGTACGAGAGGACCGGGGTGAACGCACCGCTGGTGTATGGGTTGTGATACCAATTGCATTGCCCAGTAGCTATGTGCGGAATAGATAAGTGCTGAAAGCATATTAAGCACGAAACTAACTTCAAGATGAGCTTTCCCCATGAGATCCCTGAAAGATGATCAGGTTGATAGGCGCAATGTAGAAGCATGGCAACATGTGTAGCTGAAGCGTACTAATAGATCCATTGGCTTTTTTGATACTCAATGTAACGAGTAACTGGTTTACCAGATACTGTTGCATTGAGAAACAATGAGTAAACTTGCGTAAATTCAATATTTTGACTAGTTTCTGGTGCATATCCAGTAGATTAGTTTGTAGTCAGTCTAACAATCGTGCTTGAAGCCAATTGCCCTCCAAAAGAGGGAAAAGAGCAGCCGACGAACGAATTCACTTCGTTCCTCGCGCGATGAGAAAAACCGTAGGTTTGTCTCATTATGGTTATCGAGATACGGACCATCTCCCACGCAAGTCTTTTCCTAAACTTAGAAAGAGAGATGGCCGGATCTCGGTGCCCATGACATGCACCATATTTAACAATCTAAGCCAGCTATCAATAGTAGATGGACATCGTTAGTTAAGCCAGACGTTGCTTGGGAAGAGCAGCCGGTAGACATGATTTATTCATGGCTCCCGCGCGATGAGAAACCCGCTTGTGGGTGTCTCATAAGGCTTGCCGCCTCGGTGCCCATGGCATGAGGGAAACACCTGTAACCATTCCGAACACAGAAGTTAAGCCTCATAGCGGTTACTATACTGCGTTCTTCGTGGGAAAATAGCACGGTGCCGATTTATAAAAAGAGAGTCCCTTCACGGGGCTCTTTTTTTATGGATTGTATTCACACTGGGTTAGAGCACGGCCGTGTGCCGTAGTAGCCGAAGGCTTACTACTGGTATGCCGATTTATAGAACAAACCACCCTTAACGGGTGGTTTTTCTTTTAGTAAGGCGAGGATGATTTTCTCGCCTTAGACGCAGAGAAAAATCAGAGATTTTATCTCTGGTGATCCACTCCTCGGAACCTGTATAAATTTTTGCGGAATGAATCCGCAAAAATTTATGGTTTTTTCGAGGCTATCGTCGTGGATGAATCCTTAAATTCTGCAGTGATTTTTGAAAACATTCCTGAAGGGTGTTTGTCTTTTGAACTTTTATCAAATCCAAGTCTCTCAGCCGGTAAATCAACAAATAATTGTACCTTCTTAGTTTTACTGTCCCTCTTACCAACTTGAATCATTAATTCTAGGCCCTTTTGAGTATCTGATAGTTTTGATTCAATGAAGTACCTCGAATCTAGTTCATTTCTCTCCTTAGCAAGAACTCCCACTCCTTGCGAGTCAATACGAACAATTTTGTAATCTTTTATGTCTGGATTATCAATTATCTCTTTAACGTACTTTTTATAGTCTTGAATCTTAAATTTCAAGGTAAACCACTCATCTCCAATTGGACACTCCAATTCTTCGGACAATGGGTGTTCTTCATGAAGTGGCACTTTATGCTTTTCACAATATGCTTTAACACTCAATTTTGTAGGTTTCCAAAATATGCCTTCTGGGTCACTTTCAATTTTATATACTTTTCTGTCCATTTTCGTATATCCTATTTATTAAATTAATCAGTTCACAAAGTAAACTGGTTATGAAGGTTTGTTTTTCATATTAAGTCTCCTGTCATGCGTTATGCAGATTTCTATAGGTCTCAGTATTTCTGCAAATTTTATAATTACATAATTATTATCTCCTTGAAATCTAGCACTCGCAAATTTAAAAATACAACATTTGTGATTTTATGCAAGTTAAGATTTTATACTTAGATAACTTAAACCAAAAAAGATGAGCCAAATGGTTTGGAGGTGGGCGGTGATTCGTTCCATGCCTCCAGCACCTAGCCAGAGGTAGTTTCCTGTCGCAAAGAGCACATGGTTATTCTGCAGTTTAGGGGTTATAATCCATGGTATAAATTCAGGAGAAGATATGGGATTTAAAGAAATTGGATGCAGAGGAAAAACGGCCGTAATTGCTGGAGTTAGCGGAGCGATGTACGGTGGAAGTGAAATCGCAGAAAGAGGTGGCGCAACTGCAGAAGTACTCGGGATTATAAATGACCTGGGTAAGATTGGTTTAGCCTGGTCTGGGGTTCTTGTCGTCAGAATGGGTATCGACAAGATGGGCGTAAAAAATAAAGAACAACGGCGTAAAGACTTGCTAGCTAGACTCCCAGATCTTAAAGACCCTGTGTCGCCACTCAGAATTACTTCAGCAGTAGATAGGCGTTTGGAAGAAAAGCCAAACACTGCTGGCATGTTAGATGCTTTCTCTTGGACTAGATTCGCAGATGAGTGGGGTGTAAGCGACGGCGATGATCGTGCGTATGTCTCATTAGTCGAAGATGTGGATTATATAGTCGAGCAAATGGCAGAAGCTGAAAGAAATCCAGAAGCAGGGCCTGATGATTCCAGATATCTTTTAGCACATAGGGCAGCTTTGTTATTAGACCAAGCGGCCCCAATAAGCGACAACTGTACTAAGACACCTCAAAATATTGATAAGGATAAGACTTGGTACGATTACTTACATGATCGAGCTTTGAGTTTAAACGTAGCAAGAAACGAAGCTGAATCTGCTTGGATGTAGCAGTGACTGTCAAGAGTGCTATACTCTTAATCATGATGAAAAGAATTATCCAAAACAAAAATGTTAGAGCAACTTTAATCGTAGGGGTAATTACCTTGATACTTGGGCTCTTACAGGCAAATATCAGTGGGCCTTTGTGGCTGCTCTCACTTGCAGGGGTTTATTTAGGAACTTTCCTTACGATTATATTAATTTGTGTGTCTTTGGTCTCCGTAATCAAAGATATGCGTAATTCTTCACGCGCTCTAGTTTTGAAACCAGAGGTTCTGCCTGGAACGGCAGCATACTACAAAAGAGGTCTGCGATGGAGTCTGGTGATTGCATTCCCGGGATTATTTATGTGGCTTACATCTATTTGGGAAACAAGAGGTGGAAGAGGAGGCGGTGAAGCATTTATAATCTTTATACCCTTAATGTTTCTTTCTTTCGTTATGGTAATCCCGATACTATTTTATGGGTTTATGTATCTTTATAAACGTAGTAAATAAAACTAATTCTTTATGTTATTTAGGCCAAAGGTGATTAACCAAATGGTTTGGAGGTGGGCGGTGATTCGTTCCATGCCTCCAGCGCCTAGCCAGAGGTAATTTCCTGTCGCAAAAAGCACGAAGGCGAGTAGAGAAGTGTAGCCAGCGAATAGTGAGTAAGTTTTCAGCCACTTCGGCATCTCAAGCTGGCGTGCAAATAAAATCATACTGAAGTTACCAATCATAAATGGCAGAAATGCTCCGAATCCATGCAGAAAGCCATTGCCACCAAGAGGGAATAGCCCCACGAGAATCGTCCCTAGTCCACCGATACCCATCATGATAAACGCTAGCTTCGCTTGTTTGAAATGAGAATAGAGCAGGAGACAGCCGAGTATCATCGTCGTCCCGAGCACAATTAATGACACATTAAACCACGTGTGCCACGGCGAGCAGATGTAGCGTCCAAACAGCTCTCCACACGTCGTTACACCTAAGTCACTAATCGTGTTATCTATTCCATAGCCACTCGGCCACTGAAGCGCTACATAAGCCTGCACAATCAAAAACTGCACACTCAGGATCCACATCCACGCCCCAGCCTTGAGCTTATTCATTTTCATCATACTTTCAGTGTACAGCCATCTGCCGAGTTAGTGTAATTTGACAGCCAAGGTACAATAAAAACATAAATGAAAGGATAAACTATGGCGAAAAAGCAAAAAGTAGAAGTAGTAAATGGAGCTCCTTGGGGCTATGTGTTGTTTATGGCATATGTCGGAGCGCTCGTGTATTTCCTCGAGAGAAATGAAGGATTTTGGGGAAACATCTTAGCATTCTTACAAGCGGCAGTCTGGCCAGCGTATGCGCTATACGAGACTTTAACAGGCTTAATGGTCTAAAAAACTAATTAAACATAAGTATTGACAAAAAAGCTATAGCGTGTTATACTGCTTATAGTTTCTAAAATAGAAACATTTAGAAGAAGAGGGTAATGCATCTTGTTTTTTAACAAGGCGCAGGATGAACCCTCTTTTTCTTTTTGTATAGGTGGGAGACTTATTAATAATTTATTCGGTAGCGATGGTAGGCGACGTATCATTACCACCGATAAGTGGCGATTTTATCGCTAGACAGTTTTGTTCATCACGAGCAACGGACGCAGAGTCGTACTCTTACGTACGACGAAGCGCCACGTAGCACAGTGAGGGGCGAAAATGACAGTGAGAAAACGACCACGCGAAACAAGGAGTCCAGTAATGGCAGGTACAATAGACGGCGGCAAAAAAGCTGCAGCAAAGAACAAAGCTAAGTACGGTTCTGATTTTTACGCAAAAATCGGTGCTAAAGGCGGACAAAAGGGCACAACTGGTGGCTTTTTCGCTAACCGTGAGCTTGCTCGTGCAGCTGGCGCAAAGGGCGGACGCATTAGCAGACGCACAAAGAAATCTGCGTAATAACGTACGTTTCTTCTTAAAAAACAGTCTCGATTACAGGGGCTGTTTTTTTCTATATGGTCGACAGAAGCGCTGCTTCGTAACGCTCCATTTGTTGTCACACATGATGCATTGATAGAGTCCAGACTCGATTTGTAAGCCTCCGCTATTGCACTCTGGGCAAATCGATCGACGATACTGCCAGTCACGATAAGTGTCGATGCAGTCTTCGATGTAATCCTGGCTTGGAGCATCGATGTTGTAGACATCACATAGCTCAAGCGTCTTCTCCCAGGCTTGCGACTCTAGCTTTATCAAATGAAAATCACTCTTAAAATCAAAATGGTTTAGTAGGCCATGTGCTGTCTCGTGCAGCAATGTCGTGAGCTTTGGCTCATCAGAATCTTCGAGAGTGTAGTAGACTGTTTTATCCTGCGGTGACCAATAAAACAAATCGGCTTCTTGGAAGGAAATGTCTGGATAGTCAGCTATCAATCTGTCCAAAAGCGCCTGGAATGTCATACTACTTTGTCTCTTTGCTGGCGAGTAAATAACAGCCATAAATCACCGCTTCCTCAGGGTTCTTCGCTTGCCTGATATCCGGCAAATCTTGAATCATGCTGGATGTAAAAATCTCTAGCTCATTAAGTAACTGCTCTTTAAACTTCGGTAAATGAGCACCCACACCACCACCGATGACGATACATTCAGGGCCGAGCAGGGTAATGACGTCAGTGAGGCCTAAGGCGATGTTTCTTGAAACGACATACCACTCAGATGGTTCGGACAACTCACTCGCCATTTTACCAGTGCGAGCTACGAGCGCTTTACCACTTGCAAACTCTTCCCATGCTTGGATTTTGCCATCATGTTCGAGCTTGATAGCTTTGCCACCTGCATCGTGGATGCTGTGATCAAGCTTGCCATTAACCACCATGCCAAGCCCGATGCCGGTTGACACAGTCACATACAACACTCGTTTAAACTCGTTTTTTACCTCATCTGCTTCAGCGACAGCTGCGGCTTTTGCGTCATTTTCAATAATGATTGGACAGGAGATAAACTTCTCTAGGTCCTGCTTTATTGGCACATTTTTCCATGGTAGGTTACCGAATGATTCGACTACTCCGGCTTTACGGTTAATCGTGCCTGGTAGTGCGATCGCGCATGCGGTCGGCTGCTTATTTTTAATGAGCTCGTGAGTGGCTTTTGCAAGCTCTGCGATGAACTCTTCATAAATGTGTGGTGTTTTTATTTTGATGGAGGCAGTTTTGCGACCGCTTGGCGTAAAAGTTGCCAAGAGTACTTTTGTACCCCCAACGTCGATTGACAATATCATGCTACTCACTATAGCAGAAATGATGCTTTTTACGCTCCCTAAACTTACCCTTTACCACATCTGTTAGTACTGTTATAATAAACACTAAGTTTAGTGGATAAAACAATCTACGGATTGCCACAAATGATAGAAGGAGTCTTCTATCAGTAAGTCCCGATTGTCGGCTTGGTAGAAGGAAAGTAGTATGTCTAAAGATATGACTATGGACGATTTGCTCGCGTCTGCAGAAATCCAGGAGCTAAAAGCAGGTGATATTGTCGAAGGAACAGTATTATCAGTAAAGAAACACGAAACATGGGTAGACCTCGGCGCTAATGGTGTCGGTGTTATCATGCGACGTGAAATCAACCGAGGCACAGACCTAGAAAAAGGCCAGACGGTGACACTTAGTGTTATCGAGCCTGAACTAGACGAAGGCCATGCATTGCTTAGCATGAAGCGAGCAGTGAAAGACAAAGGTTGGGAAGAGCTAGAACAGCTATTTGAACAAGGTGAAACAGTTGAGATTTCTCCATACGATGCGAATCGTGGTGGACTTCTCGTAGAACTTCATGGTATCCGTGGATTCATGCCAGTGTCTCAGCTTTCTGCAGCGAATTACCCACGTGTAACTGGCGCAGATAAAGACGAGATCATGCAAAAACTTAATGCACTTGTCGGTAAGAAAATGACCGTCCGAATCTTGGACGTTAACCGCAAAGACAACAAGCTTATTTTCTCAGAAAAAGAAGCTGTGAAAGACGTTGTTGCCGAGCGAGTTGAAGGTCTTAAAGAAGGTGAAGTAGTAGAGGGCGTCGTCACTGGCGTTATCGACTTCGGAGCATTCGTCAACGTTGATGGTATCGAGGGTCTCATCCACATCTCAGAGATTTCTTGGGAGCGAGTTGAAGATCCACGTAAGTACATCAAAACTGGTGACAAGATCAAAGCGAAGATCATCTCAATCGATAAAGATCGCTTGAGTCTAAGTCTAAAGCAGATGCAAGAAGATCCATGGCTAAGTGAAGTCAAGAAGTTTGAGAAGGGCTCAAAAGTTGAAGGACGAATCACGCGAATCACACCATTTGGTGCATTCGTACAGTTGTCTCCAGCGGTTGAAGCACTCGTTCACGTGAGTGAAATGAGCGACCAAGACGACACAGATCCAGAGAAAGTATTCATCGTGAATGAAACGAAAGAATTCACCGTTCTCGAGATCAACGAAGAAGAGCGCAAAATCGCTCTCAGTCTAAAATCATAAGTTAGACACAAGAAAAACTAAGGAAAGGAGAGGCAAGTATGGCAACTACGATCGAAATCGAGAGTAATATAACTGTCGGGGATTTAGCTGAGCGCCTCTCCGTGCCAACTGCACAGCTCATTGGTGAGCTATTTAAAAACGGGATGATGGTGACGGTCAACGAGAAAGTTGACCTCGACACCGCACAGATTATCGTCGACGAACTTGGACTTGAAATCGAACTCAAGCAAAAAGAAGACGCATCCGAACAACCTGTTAAACGTGAGAAATCATCAAAAGATCCGAACGCTAAGGTGCGCCCTCCAGTTATCGCTGTGATGGGTCACGTGGATCACGGAAAGACAAGTTTGCTTGACTCAATCCGTGATGAAAAAGTCGCGGACGGTGAATCCGGTGGTATCACGCAGCACATCTCTGCGTATCAAATCCAGCATGGCGACCGAGCGATTACGTTCCTCGATACGCCAGGTCACGAGGCATTTGCAGCGATTCGTGAACATGGCGCTCACTTAACTGACCTCGCAGTTATCGTTATCGCTGCTGACGACGGCATCAAACCGCAGACGCTTGAAGCGATTCGTTTCGCGAAAAAAGCTGGCGTGAAGATGATTATTGCTGCGAACAAAATCGATAAGCCAGAAGCAAACATCGACCGACTTAAGCAACAGCTTGCTGAGCAAAATATGCTTCCAGAAGACTGGGGTGGAGACACGGTTATCTTACCGGTTTCTGCTAAAACGAAAGCAGGTATCCCTGAGCTTCTTGAAATGATCCTACTCATGGCAGATGTTGAAGAGCTAAAAGCTGTCAACGAAGGTGCCGCAACAGGACTCGTTATCGAGTCGCATATGGAGCAAGGTCGTGGGTCTATCGCGGTCGCCCTTGTCGAGCATGGAACGCTGAACAAAGGTGACTTTGTCGTAGCGGGAAGCACATATGGCAAAGTTCGCACACTCGAAGACACGAGTGGAAATAGCGTCGACAGTGCTGGTCCATCGTCTCCTGTGGTTATTACAGGTTTTAAAGCATTGCCTGACTTTGGTGACACATTTGAAGTATGTGCATCAGAAAAAGAAGCTCGCACGAAAGCATCAACAGGCGCAAGCCGTAAGAAGAACTCATCTAAGTCGACTAATGTGTCTGACTCAGAGTTGCTTCGAATTATTTCTCAAAAAGGCAAGCTGCAAGAACTTAATGTTATCGTCAAAGCTGACGTACAAGGTTCATTGACAAGTGTTCTGGATTCACTCAAGACACTTGGAACGGATGAAGTAGCTGTACGTGTCGTTGGTTCTGGTGTCGGTGCGATTAACGATAACGATATCCACTTGGCAAACACATCTAACGCGATTATCTATGGATTTCATGTGTCAGCACAGCCAGGTATCCGACAAATGGCTTCTCGCGACAAAGTCGCAATTCGTGAATACAAAGTTATCTATGAACTTTTAGATGACGCAAAACAAGAACTCTCAGACCTACTTGCACCAGAAGTTATAGAGACAGAACTGGGACGTTTGAAAGTTAAGAAAGTATTTAAGACGACACAGAAAGAAGTTATCGTCGGCGGTGAAGTAACTGTTGGTGAACTTACGGCTCCAGCTTCAGTGAAAGTCGTTCGTGATAAAGAGACAATCGTAGAAGTGAAGGCATCTCGACTGCAGCGTGGACCGCAAGAAGTGAAAGTTGTACAGACAGGCGAGGAGTGTGGAGTCACGCTTGAAACTGACAATAAACTAAACCTACTCGAGGGTGATCATCTAGAATTCATCAAACGCGATGTGGTAGAACGCACGCTCTAAAGTATTGCTTTATTAAATGAAAAGTGTTATAATTAAATTATATGAACACTCATCAGTTGCTTTTACCATATGAGACGTACAGACCTAGTGTCGCTGACGCACCTGACTTCTTGATTGACGAACTTACTTTTAGAGCTCCGGCCCAAAGCTTAGGAGCAGGTTCAAAAGTAGTATCTAGAGCATGGAATTCGCTAAATGAAGGTAGTGAGTCTTTTTTTGATGCAATACAAACGTTAACTGAGAGTAATATCAATCTGGAGTTATTAGATGGGGCGCCTTATTTAGGCTACGAATTTACTTCTGATTTTTATCAGTTACCTAAAGATGAGCAAATTAAACTCAAAGAGACTATGGAAACTGTTAAAGGCAAAAGGTGTATCGGTAGAATGAAACCTGAGCTATGGGCAGGGAGAGGGTTATTGTCACATAATGTGTTGATGTACTGTGTGGAAATGAGTGAGGGCATGCTTGGAGCTGAGTTAGGAATTCGAGGATCAGGGTCGGTGAGGTATGCGCGTGCTGTGTCAAGATTTGTTGATGAGTTAAGACAGTATGAGTCAGAAAGTAGATCTCACTAAACCGCAAGAGTTAAGATGATACAATATAAATTATGATAAAGCTCAACAACGACTTTTTGATAGAAATCGGCCTAGGTAGTCTACCTCCAGCTGAGAAAAACAAGATGCTTAACCACATCTACGAGACTCTCGAGGGTCGTGTCGGTATGCATTTAGCAGAGCGGATGAGCGAACAGCAGTTGACTGAATTTGAAGGCTATATTAAGCGACAAGATCAGCAAGGTGCATTGCAATGGCTTGAGTCTAACTTTCCTGATTATCGTCAGGTTGTTTCTGATGAGCTTGAAAAGCTAAAAGGGGAAATCAAGCAAGTTGCACCGAAGATTGTTGAACAATCTCAACAAGCTCAGCAGGCGATGCCACAGCAAGATGTAGCTTCACAACCACAGATGTCCCAGCAGCCTCAACCAATGCAACAACCAGTTGCACAACAGCCACAGTATACTCAACAGCCAACCACGCCACAGAGCCCAGCACCACAGGCGCAACCACAACCGAATTACGCGCCACAGCCACCGGCACCAGCTCCTCAATCGTATCAGCAGCCGCAGCAAGTTCCGGCTCAGCCTATGCAGCAACAACCACAATTCCAGCAGCAAAGCAGCCAACCGCAACAACCTCAATATGCTGCACCGCAACAGCAGACTCCAGCTACACAACAGCCTTCAGACCAGCTTTTTGCAAATAACAATTCAAGCACACCTACACCTCCTCAACCACAGCAGCAACCTCAACCAACACAACAACCAACTGTTCAGCCTCAAAACGATACAACAGCTTGGTCTCAGTCAGCGCAAAATCAGCCACAACCAGAGGAAAACAATCAACAAGCACCGCCTAAGTGGCAGCCACCAACGCAGCAGTAAATATCTTAAACTAGTGGCAGCTTATTTGAGTAGCCAGCGAGAAATCCCTCTGCTGTCATAGATTTCTTACCATCAGGCTTAAGCTGGGTAATTGCATAGCTACCTTTTGGAGTATGAATGACAAGTACTTTAGCGCCGTCTTCCAACTTTGCTTTAGAGAGCATAGGTTTCGCGGATCCAGTATCTGGGTCTAGGATTATACCTTTTTCGATTGTCACTGGTATGTCTCCGAGCGTCATCCTTGCACCTGGCCATCCAGCGTAAGCTCGTACTTTACGGTCGATAGTCTTTGCAGTGTCATGATCACTTAACTCACCATCTGCTTTCGTAGTTTTATCGGCATATGTCGCTTCAACTGAGAACGAATCTTGGGGTACCAGAGTCACAGAACCATTGATGTACTCAGGTATGATTTGCTCTAGCATATTGTTGCTCAGCTCGATAAGTTCCTCGGTGAGCTCATCAATATATATATCCATTGGTACATTGACAATCGTTTGAGCTAAGATATCACCCGTGTCCATACCTGGATCGACAGCCATAAGGCTCACACCAGTTTCTGAGTGACCCTCCAAAATAGCGTACGTTATTGGGTCGGCACCACGAAGTTTCGGTAGCAGTGAAAAATGACTATTCACGATACCATGTGAAAAAGCATCTATAGATTGAGCACTTATTATCACACCAAAATCTATCAATATTCCAATATTTTTTCCGCTTATGTTTGTAGCAGTAAAAACATCAACATCTGATTTTTTATCTGCTAACACAAGCTCTTCATCTGTAATCAGAGGCTTAAAAAAATGAGCTGTTGTAGACTTAGTAACAACATACTTAAAGTTAAAAATTGTTCGCAATGTCTTAAAGGATTCGACAGCAACCGGTCCACTACCAAAGAATACGTACTGCATTAGTCAGTTCTTCGTCCTTAAGTTTCTTAATCTTTCCATTATCATCAAGCTTATAGAGCTTATCAGGCTGACCCTCAATGTGGTCAACAAACATCACGCCGTTGGTATGATCTATCTCATGTTGAAACACACGTGCTAGAAATCCTTCAGCCTTGATGCGAATTTCAGTGCCGTCGAGTGTCATAGCAGAGATACGCACTTTCGTGTGCCTCGGTACCTTACCGTATACATTTTTTATACTTAAACACCCCTCGAATTCCTCCTCGATATCACCTTCGTATTTCACAATCTTAGGGTTGATGAACACATCGAAATTTTTGTTAGATTTATCATTAAAATCTTCGCGAATAATTACCACGCGAGTTAGTGAATCAATCTGTACAGCGGCAAGAGCAACACCAACTTCATGTTCACGAGACGCTTCCCAGTCAAGTGTTGCGTCACTCATGTCTTTGATCAATTTTTTAATATCTTCAGTAACGACATGTACTTTGCTCGATTTTTCGCGCAATGATTCATGTGGTAGGGTAATAATTTTTTTACTCATAAACTCCGTTTTTAGTTCTTTAAGGAGATATTATAAATGAAAATCACCTTTTAGAGTAGGGTGATAGGGTCAAAGTCGATATCGACGTACTTACTTCTGAGTGCAGTGAGCTTTAGTAGTTCATCCCGTTTTTTACTTTTACAGATAATTTGCCAGTAATACTTATTTTTACGTTTGTGATAAAACGCCTGGAATGGGTCAGTCGTCGAAACCCCATTCGGGATTTCATGTATGAGTTCTTGCGCGCGGTTTTTAGCGATCACTTCGCTGCTACCACTGACAGTAATTTTCGCCATAAATACATCGGGAGGGTAGTGATACTTTTTGCGACGTACAATTTCTTTCTCATACACCTCATGCCAGTTGTTGTGTTTCACCAGCTCAAACACAGGGTTATCTGCTTGCCGTGTCTGGATGTAGACTTCGCTTTTTCTGTGTCCTCTTCCGACCCGCCCAGCGACTTGGACGAGCTGTGCAAAGAGCCGTTCCTCGGTATTTACATCAGGCAAGCTTAGTAAGGCATCAGCATTCAGAACTCCAACCGTAGATAGCTTCGGGAAATCAAATCCTTTTGCCATGAGCTGTGTGCCGATGATGATGTCGTAGCGGCCATCATGGACGTCATTGTAAAGTTCACCGATAGACTCCGATTTCTTGTTGGTACTGTCGAACCGAGCAATCTTCGCTGTTGGGAAAAGCTTCTGTGCCTCAACTTCAACTGATTTTATCGCGAGTGAACGTGATTTGAGTGCTCCACCACAGTCCGGACAGACATTTTCAGCTTTTTTGGCGGTATCACAGACTGTGCATCGGTAACTGTGTGTGTCATGGTGGTAAATAAAGTTTGTGTCGCACTGTGGGCATGTTGCCTGCCAGCCACAATCACCGCACTCGATAATATGTGCACTTCCGAGCTTATTGATAAAAAGAAGAGTTTGTTCACTTCTGCTCAGTGCTTCGCCGATAGCTGAAGAGAGAGCAGAAGATATCAGTCTGCTTTTTGCTTTCTGCTTCTGGTCTTTGCTGACGTCAATCACAGAGAATGATGTTTCGTGCTCGGACGATTTCGCGATCGAATGCATACACACGATTTCAGCTCCTTTTTCGCTCATCATGTAGGTCTCTGGGATTGGTGGTGTTGCGCTTCCTATGATGAACTGTGCGCCATGAATTTTAGCCAGTGCTGCTGCAGAAAAAAGCCCATGGTAGTGACTGTTTTCATGATCTTCTTTCAGACTATACTCATGCGCCTCGTCAATAATAACGACTCCAAGATTCTCAAACGGCAGAAAGAGAGACGACCGTGTGCCGACAATTATTGTCGGGTGAGTAGATTGTGCTTGTTTCCATGTTTCTCTGTTATGTTTTGCAGTTTGTGATGAGTGGTAGGTAGCGATATGCGCATTCGGCAGAAGTTTACGCAGCGAGGAAGAAAGTTGAGATATCAATGATATTTCAGGAACGATGACGAGCGCATGATTACCCCTATCTAATTCATCCAAGATCCTACGTGCATACACTGCAGTTTTTCCTGAGCCTGTGATACCGTGCAGTATGATTGGCTTTGAGGTGTCATCTGTAATGCTACTATATGCTGCTTCCTGATCGGCTGTCAGTGATACGGCGAGTTTGTTATCGTCATCAACAGCCGACTCGTTAGCCTCCTGATCAAGTAATTCTTGCGATATAAAACCTGGTAGAAATTTACTCAAGTGCCCAGAACCTGTCGAAGGATAATAGCTTTCAATCCATTGATAGAATTTCATAGTCGACGAGGTAAGTGAGTGGCCTGTAGGTGTAATTTGTTTAAGGATGTTCAATAAATCATCAGATGGCTCTGTTGCTTCCACGACAACACCAAACACGGTTTTTTTACCTAGTGGTGCTAGGACAATAGCGCCGGAAGTAAGTTTTTCAGCAGAAGAATACGTAAGATTTTGTTTTGCCCAAGGAGTTGAAGACGCAAGAGCAACAGAATAGTAATAAATCTTACGGTTATCGCTCTCTGCTTTCATATACTTATTGTATCGCTTCATCACGACTATTGAATACAGCGAATAATATGGTTATAATAATTGTTGTCGGGAAAACAATGAGAGCACAATGTTAGATACATTCATTACATCAAGAGTACGCAGGAAAATCGTCGTTATATACGCGAAGTATCCAGATTTCAAGACCCATGTTCGAGGCTTAGCGAAGCTTATTAAAGAAGATGCAGGGAATATTCAGCGTGAGCTCAAGAAGCTTGAAAAAGTTGGTTTCCTCTTATCTGAGCGACAGGGAAACACGAAAGTGTACTACACAAACAAGCATTTTATTATTTTTAAAGACCTCCAGAGTATTGTGCTGAAGTCTCAGCGCGCCGCACAGCAAAGACAACGTAAGTAAAATAACAGTTTACATCTGTTATCAGCTCTAGTATAATAACCGTCATGATACAAGTTACTAAAAAAGACGCAAAAGAATCACCAGAAAACTTAATCCGACGTTTCACACGTCGAGTTCAGCAGTCTGGCGTATTAGCTCAAGCTAAAAGTGAGCAGAATTTCGAAAAAGAAATCAGCAAGCGACAGCGACGAGAGCGAGCTATCCAGCGCAACGAACGACGTTCAGAGAAATTCAAAAAAATTCGCCTAGGTAGGTAATTTTATAATGAACACAGAAGAAAAGCTGACTGCAGATATAAAGTCAGCAATGCTAGCACGTGATTCTGAAAAAACAGAAACGCTCAAAGGTCTCAAGAGCGCATTGCTGTATGAAAAAGTTGCCTTGGGTAAACGCGATGAAGGTTTAAGCGAAGAAGAAGTTCTCACTGTATTTAAACGAGAAGCTAAGAAGCGCAAAGATGCTATCGAACTTTATAAGCAAGGTGACAACGAAGCCTCAGCTCAAAAAGAGCAGACAGAACTTACTCTCATCGAACAGTACTTACCTGAAATGATGAGTGAGGAAGAAACTGAAAAACTCGTTACTAAAGTAATGAGTGACCTCGGTATCGAATCTCCTCAGCGCTCGGACACAGGCCGAATCATCGGAGCCGTCAAAAAAGAGGCTGGCGCTTCCGCCGATCCAGCTACGATAGCAAAAATAGTCTCAAGCAAAGTGAGCCAGTAAATGATAGTTATCATGGGTGTTGCCGGTGCTGGTAAGAGTATCCAAGGCCGCTGGCTGGCTGATGAGTTTGGCCTGCCATGGCTTTCGACTGGTGAATTTTTACGTATGATGGTCAGCGGTGAACGCCGCAAAGAGATGGTCAAGGGTAAATTGCTTGATGATGTCGAAATCATTCACATGGCAGACAAAATTTTTCACTTACTCGATAAAGACGAGGAGTTTATCCTTGATGGCTTCCCTCGAACTCTAACTCAAGCACAGTGGTTATTAGCTCAGCACAAAGTTGGACTGCTAAATATTTCTCACGTGATTCACATCCAAGCAAGCGAAGAAGTTGTGATGGAGCGATTACTAAAACGAGGTCGTCCAGATGATACGGAACTAGCTATTAAGAAGCGTTTTGAAGAGTATCGTTCAACGACATTGCCTGTCATTGAAGACTTTGAAAAACAAGGAATCTCAGTGCTTCATGTAGATGGCGACACAACCCCAGAAGAAGTTCACAGTTTAATCTCTCCAGTTATCAAAAACTATGTATAACAAAGTAAAAACAGAAGAAGAGATCGCAGCAATACGCGAGAGTGGCAGAATTTTAGGAACTGTACTCAATGAGATAGTCTCAACGGTGAAGCCGGGTATGACAGGCCTTGATATAGATGCTCGAGCTCGAGCTATCTTGGAGGAGAACAATGCTACACCTGCGTTTCTGGGCTATCAGGGTTTTCCTGCAAGCATCTGCATTTCTGTGAATGATGCAGTTGTGCACGGTATTCCAAACGATATTCCATTTAAGGATGGCGACATAGTCGGATTTGATTTTGGAGTGCTATACGAAGGCATGATTACCGACGCAGCTCGAACAGTTATTATCGGTGACGATACACCAGAAAAACACGTGAAGTTACTGCAGCGAACACAGCGCGCATTGGACGAGGGTATCCAAGCCATAAAGTCCGGCGTGAAAGTCGGGGATGTGTCATTCGCAGTCGAGAACTACATTACACAGTTCGGCTACGGAAACGTGCGTGATTTAGTCGGTCATGGAGTTGGACACGCAGTGCACGAAGGGCCTGAAATCCCAAACTATGGAATCGCTGGGCAAGGACCGGTACTTAAATCAGGCATGACAGTCGCTATTGAACCCATGATTACACTTGGTACACATAACGTAGTCGTTGACCCAGACGGTTGGACGATTCGTACTCGTGACGGCTCACTCGCAGCGCACTTTGAAGATACGATACTTGTTACAGATGATGGTGCTGAGATTTTAACAAGAATCTAAACTAGCTCTTTTATCAGAATAATGGTAGTATATTGACATTAGCAGTATTGTTTCTTTAGCTATGGCAGAAAAATCAAACATTCCACATTTTGTAGGCATCGACGTCGGATCATCAATGGTCAGATGTGTTATTGGCACGATTGATGAGGAAGGCGTCCCTGAGATTATTGGACACAGTGAAGCGCCAGCTATTGGCATGCGCCGAGGAGTTGTTACGCAACCACAAGAAGTCGGAAGTGTTATTGCGGAAGTTGTTGAGGCTGCAAAACGACTCTCAGGTAAAAATATTACTGGAGCGACAGTGAATATCAACGGAGCACATGTTGAAGGCATCGACTCTCGAGGAGTCGTGGCGATTAGTGCCGTCGACCGTGAAGTATCAATAGAAGATCGTTTGCGTGTTGAAGAAGCTGCTTCAGTCATGAAAATGCCAGCCAACAGAGAGATTATTCAGATTTTTCCTAAGGAATACAGCCTCGACGGCCAAGGAAGTATTAAAGATCCGGTGGGAATGCAAGGCGTTCGTTTAGAAGTTGACACTCATATTGTTACGTCATCAGTACCGCATGTGCGAAGTCTTGAGCAGGCTATGGATTTTGCAAACCTTGACATCAAACACCGTAGTATCTCAAGTCTTGCGAGCGCTGAAGCGGTTCTAAACAGACAGCAACGTGAAGCCGGTACAGCAGTCGTCGATATTGGTGCTGGTACTACAAACGTTATCATTATCGAAGATGGAGAAGTGCAGTTCGTATCTGTTATTCCTGTAGGTGGTCGCCATATTACAAACGATCTCGCAATTGGCCTGAAGACTGATTTAGATATAGCTGAAGATGTGAAGCTCCAGCATGCAACACTGCAAAACTCAGTTCATAGTGTTGTGTCAGTTAAAAAAGATAAAACCCAGCATACTTTCGATGCAGCTACAGTGAGAATGGTTGTTGAGGCACGAGTAGAAGAACTCTTAGAGATGGTAGACAAAGAGTTGAAAAAAGCAGGTAAAAGTAGAAAGCTTCCCGGTGGAGTTGTGTTTACGGGCGGAAGCAGCAAGATTAAAGGTCTGTCAGAATTTGCTAAGGAGCAACTTGAACTCCCAACAAAAGTAGCAAACCTACTTCCTGTAAGTGGTCTTTCAGACATTTCAAAAGACGTTTCATATGCAACTGTCATCGGATTGATGATGCTAGATATGCTTTTGGAAGGTGTTGACGACAGCAAGAGTAGCAATAGTGTTCATCAAATCGTTGAAAACCCAATGCTGAATAAAATCAGTGGCCTGCTCAAAAAAGCCAATCCTTTCTAAGAAAACAATAGTTGCTCAAATCCCTGTATCTTCTGTATACTGTCAGGTATACGATAAGGGAGATATCATAATAATGCCTCAAGTAGCACCAGCAATCGAAACATTCGCAATTATTAAAGTGGTAGGAGTCGGCGGGGCCGGTGGAGCAGCTTTGAATCGAATGATTGAAGCTGGTGTTGAAGGTGTCGAGTATATCGCCGTTAATACAGATGCTCAAGCTCTGCATCACTCTAAAGCAAACACCAAAATACACATCGGTAAAGATACAACTCGTGGACTTGGTGCTGGAGCAGATCCTACTGTAGGAGAAAAAGCTGCACAAGAATCTAAAGATGAAATCCTAAAAGCACTTAATGGTGCAGATATGGTTTTTGTGACTATCGGTGCCGGAGGTGGTACAGGTTCTGGTGCAGGTCATGTCGTTGCTGAGATAGCTCGAGAGAGTGGAGCACTTGTAGTCGGATTTGCGACTAAGCCATTTGCATTCGAAGGACAACGTCGTAAACAAAACGCGACACATGCGATAGACAGACTTTCACGCCAGGTAGATACACTTATAACCGTACCTAATGACAAGCTCCTTCAAACTATCGACCGTAAAACACCACTCCCTGAGGCATTTAAGGTAGCAGATGATGTACTTCGCCAAGGAGTACAAGGTATTTCAGACCTTATTACTGTCCATGGTCTTATTAACTTAGACTTTGCCGATGTAAAAGCTGTGATGAAGGGTGCAGGTAACGCATTAATGGGAATTGGCCGAGCATCAGGTGATGATCGGGCAGTTGAAGCAGCACGCCAAGCAATTGAATCACCACTTCTAGAAGTCACTATCGATGGAGCACGTGGTGTCCTCTTTAATGTCATCGGCGGCGCAGACATGTCTATGCATGAGATTAACGCTGCCGCTGAAACAATTACTGCAGCAGCAGATCCAAATGCAAACGTTATTTTCGGTGCAACTATCAATGACGAGCTAGAAGGAGAAGTGATTGTAACAGTGGTAGCCACTGGCTTTGACGCTTCGTACTATAATCGCGCCGACAACAATGGTCCGGCTACTAGTAGTAGTGAACCTGCTCCTACACAAGTAGCAACTCCAGCTACAGAAGAGCCAAGTGAAGATGATATGGCTGAGCTCAATACAGACTTGGACGTTGATAGCGACGATAGTGCTGGTTTGGGTGAGTTTAAGCCAGAAAAATCAACTCCTTCAATCTGGACAATGGACTCAGACGAGACTGATTCATCGAATGATGAAACTAAGAAAGACGATGATAAAAAAGATGAATCGTCCGACAACGACAGCCAAGATAATGACGAAAACGAACTCGACAAACCTTCATTCTTACGACGATTCAAACGTAATAAATCTAAAGAAAATCAAGAATAAACACCTTAGAATTGCACGAGGTGTAAACTATATTACTACACAAAAAGTATAGAAAAACGCTATTCATAGCGCTATAGTATATGGTGTGAACGCTATATATAGCGATCATGAGACATTAACACAAAATATGTAAAATAAATGTGCCTAAAAGGGAGAAAAAATGCGCTGTACACAATGTGGTACCACAGAAACAAAAGTTATCGAGTCACGAGAATCCTCAGAGGGTGAGTGTATTCGACGACGCCGTGAGTGTATCTCATGCGCAGCTCGCTTTACGACATATGAAAGAATAGAAAGACCTCAGCTAGTTGTTGTAAAAAACAACGGAAATCGTCAACTCTATAACAGGGATAAACTGCTAGCAGGAATCGTCCGTGCATGTGAAAAAACTTCCATGACCATGGTCGATATCGAGCGAGTAGTTGATAAGATAGAAGAACGACTTTATGGACTAGGTGAAGCCGAAGTTCCAGCGCGAAAAGTTGGAGAGGCGGCCATGGAGGTCTTGGCAGAAACGAACGAAGTCGCGTATGTCCGTTTTGCAAGTGTCTATCGACGCTTTAGGGACATCGCAAGTTTCGAACGTGAACTAGCACAAATTAAAAATCAACATTTAGCACAGAACTAGTTATTTACTGTCGAGCAAACTCGTAGATGTTTGTTCGAGAGTGAAGAACTCTGACCTTCTTAGTGCGAGAGACATGAGAAGGTAAGCGTTTTTGGCTCGAAATCAAAATAAGTCATAGGTTAAGTAATTGATTTGCACATTCAAAAGTTTTAGATAGTGTTACAGCTACTGTTTTCTTGTGAGAAAGTGATGCTAAATGCATCAGTGACGAACAAAAAGCAGTAGATGTGCCTAGGTAGGACTTTTGAATCGCAAAAGAAATGCTTATCGTATGACATAAAAAAGTGAGGGGAACAAAATGTCACAGACATCGACACTATCAGTGTCTCGCAAATTTACGAAACCAGGAGAGAAAGCTTACGACTTGCTCGAGTGGAAGAAGGTTGATTCGGTCTTAACGAATCCAATGACTAAAAAAACTGTATTTGAGCAGCTAGGGGTAGAGTTCCCGGAAAATTGGTCACTAAACGCAATTAATATCGTCTCTCAAAAGTACTTTACTGGTACGCCAGGGTCAGATGATCGAGAAGGCTCGCTCAAGCAGCTTATTGACCGTGTCGCTGACACTATTACAGCTCACGGAAAACAAGAAGGCTACTTCGACACTGACGAAGAGGCTGAAACATATCGTGAAGAGTTGAAGTACATCCTTGCGACGCAGCGGGCTTCATTTAACTCACCAGTATGGTTTAACATCGGTGCACCTGAACGATCACAGCAGGCGAGTGCTTGTTTCATTCTTGGTATTGAAGACACCATGGGTTCAATCCTTAACTGGTACAAAGATGAAGGTATGATTTTTAAAGGTGGTTCAGGCTCAGGTGTTAACCTCAGTCCGATTCGTTCGTCTTATGAATCACTTGGTAAGAGTGCAGGCACTGCATCTGGCCCACTCAGCTTCATGCGCGGAGCAGATGCTTCAGCTGGTGCTATCAAGAGTGGCGGTAAAACACGCCGAGCGGCTAAAATGGTTATCTTAGATGTATCTCACCCAGATGTAGAAGAATTTATCTGGTGTAAGGCTATCGAAGAGCGCAAAGCTCGTGTTCTTGAAGAAGCTGGCTTTGACATGAGCTTGGACGGGAAAGATATCTTCTCTGTTCAGTATCAAAATGCGAACAACTCAGTTCGCGTGACTGATGATTTCATGAAAGCTGTTGAAGAAGACAAAGACTGGGACCTTGTGGGTGTGAAAGACGGTAAAGCTCATAAGACAGTAAAAGCACGTGATATCTGGAGACAGATTGCAGAAGCTGCATGGGAGTGTGCTGATCCAGGCCTTCAGTTCGATACAACTATCAATGACTGGCACACAACACCAAACGCAGGTCGTATCAACGGCTCTAACCCGTGTTCAGAATACATGCACCTTGATAACTCAGCGTGTAACCTCGCGAGTATCAACTTACTCAAGTTCCTCCGAGAGGACGGTACATTTAACGTTGATGAGTTCAAACACGCTGTAGAAGTTATTTTCATGGGCCAGGAAATCCTTGTCGGATACTCTGACTACCCACTTGAAACTATCGGCAAGAATGCACGTGCATATCGCGAGCTCGGTATCGGCTATGCAAATCTTGGAGCACTTTTGATGGCTCAAGGCTTGCCATATGACTCAGACGAAGGTCGAGCTCAGGCAGCAGCTATTACAGCGCTTCTCACAGGCCACAGCTACGCTAAGAGTGCAAAGATGGCTCGTAAGGTTGGGCCATTCGCTGGATTTACAAAAGACCAAAAGGGCATGATACGAGTTCTTAAGAAGCATCGTGATGCTCTAACAGATATCGATGCATCGTTAGTGTCCGAAGAACTGCTTTCTGCTGCGTCAGCATCATGGGACGAAGCAGTTGAGCTTGGTGAGAAGTACGGTGTACGTAACTCACAAGCATCAGTACTTGCTCCAACAGGTACGATTGGTCTGATGATGGACTGCGACACTACTGGTATCGAGCCAGACCTCGGCCTAGTTAAAGTGAAGAAGCTTGTCGGTGGTGGAACGATGTCTATCGTGAACCGAACAGTGTCACGTGCACTCGACAACCTCGGTTACAACGCAAAGCAGGCGAAAGAGATTGTAGATTACATCGACGAAGAGAAAACAATCCTTGGTGCGCCACACTTAAAAGATGAGCACATCGCAGTGTTTGCTTGTTCAATGGGTGATAATCCGATTCACTACCTCGGTCACGTGAAGATGATGGGTGCAGTGCAGCCATTCCTTTCAGGCGCGATTAGTAAGACAGTGAACATGCCGGAAGAAGCATCTGTTGAGGACATCGAACAACTTCACATGGACTCATGGAAGCTTGGACTTAAGGCAGTTGCAATCTACCGAGACAACTGTAAAGTTGCTCAGCCACTTTCAATGGCGAAAAAAGAAGGTGCTGATAAGCCAGCTGAAACTGCAGCTCCTGCACCAACAGTCACCGCACCAGTTGAAACGATTACACAACAGCAAGTTTCAGGCGGAGCTGTGCGTCGAGGATTGCCAAAGATTCGTACTAGTAAGACATTCTCATTTACTATTGCAGATCTTCACGGATACCTCATCGTTGGAGAATACGAAGACGGCAAACCAGGTGAAGTCTTCGTGAACACAGCAAAGATGGGTTCAACACTAGCTGGTCTTATGGACTCATTTGCTCGCTCAGTGAGTTATGGTCTCCAGCACGGTGTACCACTTAAAGTGTATGTACGTGGGATGACTAATATTTCGTTTGCGCCAGCTGGTATCACAGATGACCCAGATATCCGTACAGCTCGTTCAATTATCGACTACATATTCAAGCGACTCGCTAAGAGCTACTTGAGCTTCGATGACCAGTTAGAGCTTGGACTTGCAAGTATCGACGACATGCCTGATACACAAACAAGCCTCATGACTGATGACGAAATCGTGAGTGAAGCGCCTAAACAAGAGAGTGCGCCTGCACCTCAGCAACAAATGTTTGTACCTGAGACTCCAGCCTCAACTACTGCTGAGGCCAAA
Organism: bacterium; assembly: GCA_030427445.1. Taxonomy (GTDB): domain Bacteria; phylum Patescibacteriota; class Saccharimonadia; order Saccharimonadales; family SZUA-47; genus JAUIBQ01. The sequence continues at coordinate 22,714 of JAUIBQ010000004.1, forward strand.
AAACCAGGTACATCAGACGACGCTCCTATGTGCTATAGCTGTGGTAACCAAACACAACGCAGCGGCTCATGCTACGTATGTACAAGCTGCGGTAGTACAACTGGCTGTAGCTAGTGTCAGCACTCAAAACAAACAGCAAAACCCGCCTAACTCAATAAATAGGCGGGTTTTTATTTGTAGTATAAAATGCAACGATTGTTTCATATTTTCACGCCGTTTAATATTTTAACTTCTTACGATTTCACCGCATTTTACATAAGTACTATCACAATCCTTTACATACTGGTGGATTACATCTACACTTATCGTCATGACCATAACCATTTTATATCGTAAAGATAGCGAGATGTACCGACCGGTACAAGAGTTTATAGAACTCTGCAGACGTAAATATCCAGGCAAAGAAATCCAAGAAATTGAACTCGATACACGTGAAGGTTCAGAGCTCAGCCGGATATATGATATAGATACATATCCAGGTGTTATCGTGAAAGCTGACAATGGTAACGTAGTCGGAACATGGAAAGGTTTACCTATGCCTCTTGTCGATGAAGTTGTGAGTGCGACACTTGCGTAAGGAGTGCTCTATGACTATAATTACAGATAGAAAAAGCATTTGAGTGGCTATCAACCACGAGCTGGGAGAAGAACGAGCAATCAATTAGACCTCCCCGGACTCCTTCCGTAAGTAGAGTAATCAAGTAAAACATGAGATGGTACCGTCCTGTAGTGAGCTTTCGGTATTACCTCGGTCAAGTAGCCGAGGTAATCAATCGCAAAGCGATAACCGAAATTCTACTACAGGACTCTCAGCTGGAAACAGCTGATTTTTTATTTTAAGAAGAAAAGTAGATAATTTATGGAAGAATTATTTAAAACACTACAGACCATTGTCAATAATAATAGCGTGGTGATTGATAGACCTAAAAATTCACGCCATCCTAGATATGATGATTACGTATATCCTATGGACTACGGATATCTTGAGGGGACTAAGAGTCAGGATGGTGAAGGTATAGACGTCTGGTGCGGCGAAGCTAACAGAGATGAGGTTTCAGGTATATTAATCACAGCCGATGGATTAAAAAAAGATAGTGAAATCAAGATATTACTAGGCTGTGACAAGAAAGAAATGAAACTTGCTCATGCCATCAGCAACAGAGGTGGTATGACTGCTGCATTAATCATGAGAGGAGATGTATAAATGAAATTTAAACACGGGACACGTAGAAGAGCACTCGAATACGAAAAGTATTGGGTTGAACAATGGAAGAAAGACAAGACGTTCGAGAAGTCTGTCAATCAACGACCAGAAGATAACAGGTACGTATTCTATGATGGTCCGCCATTCATTACAGGAGTTCCTCATCACGGAACACTTCTCGTCTCTATGATTAAAGATGCGGTTCCTCGCTATCAGACGATGAAGGGTAAACGAGTAGAACGCGTGTGGGGCTGGGATACGCACGGACTACCTGCAGAGAGATATACAGAGAAAAAGCTCGGTCTAAAGTCACGTGAAGATGTCCTTAAATACGGTTTAGAGAACTACATAGAAAAATGTCGAGAAAACATGGTTCAGACTGGTAGTGAGTGGGAAGACACAGTAGACAGGATAGGTCGTTGGGTGGACTTTAAAGGTGCCTACAAGACGATGGATAAAGAGTACATGGAATCCATCTGGTGGGCATTCAAGACACTGTATGAGAAAGGGAAGATATACGAAGGTGAAAAGGTGCTCATGTACTGTACTCTCGACGGTACACCGCTTTCAAAAGCCGAAGTGACGATGGATGCAGGAGCATACCAAGATATTACTGATCCGAGTGTCTACGTACGGTTTAAACTTGATGATGGGCGTACGATACTTGCATGGACAACAACTCCATGGACGCTACCTGCAAATACTGCTCTAGCCGTTAATAAAGGTGTGGCTTACGTAGAGGTTGAGCTTGAAGATGAGACATTTGTCGTTGCTAAAGAGCTCGCTGAGAAGGTATTTACTGATGAAAAACACAATACTCTTGATTATGAGATAAAGAGAGAGTTTAAGGGCGAGGAGCTAGTAGGACTGAGCTATAAACCATTGTTCGTTTATAGAGGTGAGAATGCTCACAAGGTGTGGCATGCCGACTATGTTGAAACTGAAGCAGGTACTGGTATCGTCCACCTCGCACCTACCTATGGTGAAGAGGACTTTGAGTTGGCTAAACAAGAAGGATTTCCAAGTGTACACGTGCTGGATCAAAACGGCGTGTTTACGGAAGGTGACTGGAAGGGCGAGAATGTCTGGGAGATCAACAAGACAATAGCGAAAGACCTAAAAGAGCAAGGCATCGTTTGGAAGATTGACTATATTAGACACAGCTATCCGCACTGTCACCGCTGTGGCACAAAACTCATGTACAGAGCGCACCCAAGTTGGTTTATGGATATCGATTCTCAGCGCACAAAAATGCTGGAGAAAAACGAACCGATCAACTGGTTCCCTAATCACATAAAACATGGTCGGTTTGAAAATACTGTCAAACAAGCTCCAGACTGGAATATTTCACGCGATAGATTCTGGGCGACGGCCATGCCTGTATGGAAAGGCGAGGATCAAAAGGGAGTTGTTCACACAAAAGTCGTAGGTAGTTATGAAGAGCTAAAGCAGCTCTCGGGAGTCGAGCTAGAGGACTACCACAGGCCTTATATTGACGATGTAACATTTACAATAGAAGGTATCACTTATAAGAGGATAGATAAGGTTATGGACAGCTGGTTTGAGGCAGGTTCGATGCCGTTTGCACAGTTCCATTATCCGTTTGAGAATAAGCAAAAGTTCGAACAAAATTTCCCTGGAGATTTCATTGTTGAGTATATCGCACAGACACGAGCTTGGTTCTATTACATGCACGCGATGAACGTTGCGTTGTTTGGTGAGAATAGCTTTAAGAATGTTATTGTAACGGGAACGTTGGCTGGTAATGATGGTCGTAAGATGAGCAAAAGTTACGGTAACTACACAGATCCTAACGAGCTCATGGATAAGTTTTCAGCTGATTCACTACGCTTTTTACTGTTATCTAGCCCGCTTCTCAAGGGTGAAGATTTTTCTTTGCAAGACAAAGAGGTCGGTGATGTTGCACGCAAACTGAGTATGATTTGGAACATGTATGACTTCTTCACTATGTATGCAGAGGTAGACGGATGGGAGTTTAATGGTGAAGTGACTGATCCTATAAATGATTGTGAAAACCCACTGGATATTTGGGTTATCTCCCGACTACATCAGTTAGTAGAACAAGTTGAAGCAAACATGGATGGATATAACATACCAGATGCGATGAGCCCTATCTTAGAATTCATCGACGACGCAAGTAACTGGTACGTAAGAAGGTCTCGTAGACGTTTCTGGAAGTCAGAGGACGACCAAGACAAAGATATGGCTTACAAGACTCTTCACTACGTGCTCACACGTCTTTCATACGTGCTGGCTCCATTTACTCCGTTCTTAAGTGAAGAGCTATATACAAAGCTTACTGGCGATGAGGAGTCGGTGCATCTCAAAGATTGGTGGAATGCTGGTCCGATAAATGAACTTGTAATGAACGATATGGACGCGGTTCGGGATACAGTAAAAGAAGGACTACGCATGCGTGCACAAAGCCAGATCAAAGTGCGCCAGCCTCTGCAGAGCGTCACTGTAAAGAGCATCAGTGAACACTTTGATGTTGTAGAAATATTAACAGAAGAATTAAACGTTAAAGAAGTAAAAACAGGTGATTCAATCAGTATCGATGTAAATATAACACCAGAATTAGAACTCGAAGGTATCGCCCGTGAAGTGGTTAGACATATTCAATCAGCACGAAAAAATGCAGATTTACAAGTCGGAGATCGAATACAATTATGTGTTTCAAGTGATCAGCCGAAGGTCCAAGAGGCTATAAAAGTCCACAAAGAATACATCGCAAATGAGACGCTTGTTGATCGTTGGATGGACAATGCAGAGAGTCTGGATTATTCAGACTCTGTGAAGATTGGCGGTGATACACTCACAGTTTCTTTAAGAAAGGCATAGAGCCTCTTTACTTACAGAGGTAGAACTGGTATAATCTAACCTATTCGTCAAAATAATCTGACCTCTCGGGTACAAAGAGGGGTGAAAACAGGAGAATAAGACAATGGCAAAAGCAGTTGTAGCATTAGGTGGGTCACAGTACCTTGTGAGTGAAGGTGATACTTTCTCAGTTAACAAAATCAGTGATGCAGAAAATAATAAGAAGATCGAAGTAACCCCTCTTATGGTGGTTGACGGTGCTTCTTCAAAAGTTGGTGCACCAGACGTAAAAGGCGCCAAGGTAACGCTTAGTGTAGTTCAGGCAGTAGAGAAAGACGACAAAGTTACGGCAATTCGTTACAAATCTAAGAAACGAGTGCACAAGCGCCGCGGTCACCGACAGCAACTTACGACATTAAAAGTCGATAAAATAGCTTAGAGGCGTATAGCTACAACAAATAGAGCCCCCAGTGGGCTCTATTTTATTTAATTGCAATTCATTGGTAGTGACACTAGGATCACTCTCATTTAGTGCGAAGTATTAGGTGCTTGCAGTGTAGTACTCTCGTCAGAGAGTTACTACACTGTGGAAAACTTTATGTAAAAGCGTAAGAAATATACTTGAAATATTGAACAAAATTAGTGTACACTAGGGTTGTATCAGAGTAAAAACTGATACAAAGGGCGCGGTTTCGAAGTTAGTCTCGCAACTCTTCGATTCAGCGTGTTGCCAACAAACAACAAAAAGCAACACGTGAAATATTTAAAAAACAACAAACATAAAAACGTACTATTAAATATATGTACAGCACGGGATGGCAGAGCATCCCTTGCTGGCGTTAGAGGCCATATACAACGTGTATGGCCTCTTTTCTTTGGTCTAATTTTTCAGATCAGCCGTCGTTCAACCTCACGCGCCCGAGTGTTGAACGACGTTTGTTCTGAAAAAGTCGTCAACCGAACCCAGTCTTCAACCTCACGCGCCCGAGTGTTGAATGCTGGGTTTGGTTTGCGACGAGCAAAACTCAGTATTCTAGGTCAGACCCAGTCTTCAACCTCACGCGCCCGAGTGTTGAATGCTGGGTTTGGCTTTGAATACGCACAACCATCATTGCAGTCAGGATTAACCTCACGCGCCCGAGTGTTAATCCTGGCTATAGTGATGATGTTGGTTGCCCCTATGGTTATGGCAGTTACTAACGTAGGTATTGCCTCCGCCGCTCCATCCGACACCCTTAACTTCCAGGGTCGACTCCTCGATGTAAGTGGGGGTCTTGTCTCAGACGGTTACTACAACATAGAGTTTAATCTCTACACTGCAGCAAGCGGTGGATCAAGCATTTGGACAGAAAGCAGAGAATATAACTCAGGCTCAGGATCATGTACTGGACCTATCAATGGCAATGACTGTCGTGTGAGAGTCTCTAATGGATACTTCTCAGTTTACCTAGGTGAGGTCACTGCACTACCAAACATAGACTACAGTCAGCAACTCTACCTCACCATGAACATTGACCAAAACGGTACAACAAGCGCAGGAGCAATTACATACGACGGAGAAATGAACCCTAGATTCAAACTCACTGCAGTACCATATGCTTTCCGGGCTGCTAATGTTGCAAGTGGAGATACAAATGCAGCATCAACTGACTCAAGTGACGTAAGTATTACTACTGGTGATGCACTCGGTGCGACAAGTGACTCAGGTGATGTCACGATAGATTCTGGAACAGCAACAGGCACTGCAGGTCAGGTACTACTTGGTACTACAAACGCATCAGGTGTCTTAATCGGTAACGCGGGCGCCACAACTACGATTCAAGGGAGTGTGTCGCTTACGGGTGCAGGCACAGCCCTCACGGTTACGAATGACGCACAGTTTAATGGGGATGTGACTATTGGCTCAGATACGAGCGATTCATTGACCGTAGAGGCTGACGCGACGTTTAACGGCTCCCTCACAGTGAGTACCGGTGATGTATTCCAGAATGCAGGTGCGACACTATTTAGCGCGACTAGTATTTCAGATAGAGCCACTGGTGGCAACATAGGCACGGCAGCAGCTACTGTAGATATTGCTACGACATTCGATGTCAACCAGACGACAGCAGGTCAAACACTTACATTGCCAACTCCAACAAATACGGCTTCTGGTCGAGTTGTTTATGTAAACAACGTAGGTTCTGAGAACTTCACGATGTACGGCGAGACGATTGAGACTGGTAGCAGTAGTACATTTATATGGAATGGATCTAGTTGGACGACTTCAGTATCGTTCTCTAACACTGGTGTAGACACAGTAGGTGCGCTAGATGGAGTTGCTGCAGCTGCAAACGGTGCGACGATTTCTGGTACAACTATTTATCTCCAGTCTGCATCAGCTACTGCTGCTGGATTAGTAAACACATCAGCTCAGACATTTGCTGGCACTAAGACGTTCAATAACGGTATTGTATTAGCCGCGAATCAGACCCTCACTGTTACAGGTGGCACAACTGCCAACCGTCCAGGTTCACCAACGGCTGGTATGGTCTATTATGACACTGATACAAACACCCTTCTTACGTATAACGGTACTAAGTGGATCGCGGATCGTGGTGAATACATTATTGTTGCGGCCAATGACTCTACACAAGCTGAGAAAGACAGTGCTGACTACGTAGCCGATAACACCGATGACCATTTGACTATTAACTCTGCAATAGGTGCACTGAGTAGCGGCGGAGGTAAAGTGTTACTCTTACCGGGTACGTTCACGGTAGACGGTTCAATAGAGATAGAAAGCAATGTGACGCTCGCTGGTTCTGGTCAGGAAGCTACGACTCTTATTGCTGAAGCAGGTGCTTTAGCTGCACAATACGACGTTATCGAAAATGCAAACCCAGGTTCAACTGATAACAACATAACGATCCGTGACCTAACAATCGATGGAAATAAAGATAATGTAACTGGTAATGACGTAGAAGGTATCCTGTTTGACACAGTAGGTTCTGGCAGCGGCGCTACGTACGTACGAGGCTTCTTGATCGAGAACATCACAGTTACTGACACTGAAGGTAACGGTATAGATATCGATACATCCGCAAACGGTTCTATTAAAAACGTAACAGTAAAAGACTTTGGCGTTGCAAATGGTATCCGCTTGCTCGATTCTGACTACATTAGGGTAGAAGGTAGCGACATAATCGATGGCTTAGCCGACGGACTGTTTATAAGTGCTTCGGACAATAATATTGTGTACGGCAACTTTATCGATGACAATGGGAATAATGGTTTAGAACTAAATGGAGCAACTCGAGACAACGTTATAGATGGCAACAGGATTACAAATAGTGGTGATCATGGTATTGAGCTTGCTGGTGTGGGAGCAAAACAATACAACATTATCAGTAACAACTATATAGGTAATAACACTGATCGAGGATTTACCTCCGTAAATTCATATCACAACACTATAACTGGTAACCAATTCTATACAAATGACGCGTCAGGCGTTGATAGTCATATTAATCTTGGTGGATCAGGCGCTAATAACGTCATTACTAATAACGTTATCCGTGAAAGCTCAAGTGACGGTTCGGTTTCTATTGCGATTGCGTCTGGCAACGCCACTACATATGTAGCAGATAACCTTATCGACAATGTTGGAGCTGTAGCAGACTCTAGTACATCTACAATCTATGCGAACCAGATGGATGCGTCAGACAATCTTGTACTTCAAGCATCTGGTACGGCAGACGTACTTATTAACTCAGACACAAGCATCACAGGAGCACTTGACGTGACTGGTGCAGCAACCTTCGACGGAAATGTCACAGTCGGCGACGCAGCTGGCGACACACTCACCGTGAACGCTGGCTCTATCCAATTTGCTAATAACTTCACTAGTTGTACAGTCATTAACACTGATGCTTCAGGCAACTTAGGATGTGATACTAGTACATATTTGACATCAGCAACTGTCTCGTTGCAGGGTGCTTATGACGGTGGTAATACGGTCACTACAACTAATGCACGCGATATATTGTTCACTCTTGCAGACACTACGACCGATAGTGACTTTATCATTGATATAGCTAGTGGTTCTACAAGTGAATTTGCTATCAAAGGTGCGGGCACCAACTTCTTCACAGCTACCCAAACAACATCTCAAGAAGGTCAAATAGCAATTAAGTCTAACAGTGACTATGCTTTTGCTATTACAAACTTCCCTAACCAAGAAGTCTTTACTGTAGACGCAAACTATGCACAAACTTTAGTAAGTAATAATGCTAACACTGCAGGACGACCAGCACTATCATTTGCACAAGATACAGACACCGGAATATATCGCATAGGTGCTGATCAGATTGGCGTCTCGACAGGTGGTTCTTTGAGAGTATCAGTTACTGACGCAACGACGACCGTAACAAACGCTCTAACTGTCACTGGCCTCACCACCCTCAACGGTGGCCTCACTGTCGAAGCAGGTGATAACTTCACCTTTAACTCAGATGTTTTCACAGACTTCACTGGTGGAGGACTATACAACAACTCCGGAGTACTTAGTGTCTCTAACACTGGCGCATCTGGCTTTTTCCAGAATGGTGGAAACTTATTTGGCACTACAGCTACCCTAGGAACTAATGACCTAAACCCACTAGTACTTAGAACTAACTCCACAACAGCATTAACCATTGATACTTCTCAGAACATTACTACCACAGGAAACTTAGACGTGGCTGGTCGCGGTGCGTTTGGTAATACTGGTGGTATAGGGACTAACTTTAATTTACTCGGAATCTTGCAGGTTGATGCTGAGCTATCTGTGGAAGCTAGCATTACATCTGTTATAAACGATGCATATCAAGCTGCATCGGCAAATATATTATCTGTCAACCCAGCATCAAACCCTGCATCTTCTGGAAATATTATAGGAGGATTTGATTACGCTGAGGTGAATGCTGCCAACACTACAAATGTTAGTAACCTAAATCTTGTTGGAACCGCTGGATTCGCTGTTGCACAAGGTAGCGGTGACATAGGAAGTGTTTCAGGCGGTTCCTTCAGTACTACTAATCTCAGCACGGGTACAGTCGGAGTGCTCTCGGGCATAGAAGCAGTTGTTACAAGTGGTGGGAGTGTGTCGGAGGCCTATGGAGGTAATATCATCCTTGGCAATTCAGGCAGTGGGACAATCTCAAACGCCAGAGGACTGAGAATTGACGTATTTAACTCGGGCAGTAGTATAACAAATGCCGCGGGCATAGTTGTTGAGAGGGTTCAAGGCACTAATACTACCAACTTGCTACTAGGTACAGGCACAATCCCATCCGGCAACTACTCAATCTACAGTGCTTCAACAGCAGCTAACTACTTCGCAGGAAACCTCACATTAAACCAAGCACTGTTAGTTAACGGCAACACTACAATCGGTAACGCGAATACCGACACCTTGACAATAAACGCTGGTTCATCTGGAAGTGGCATTACATTTGGGGATAGCTCATTTGCAAACTGTACACTTACTACGGTTGCAGGCGTTCTAACGTGTGGTTCATCTGGCTCTGCTTCTGACTTACAGGGTGCTTACGTCGGTGGTAACACAATTGTGGCAACCAATGCCGAAGGCGACATTGATTTGACGGTATCTGAAGCAACGAACTTTACTGTAGACATAACAGGTACTGGTAACTTCCAGGTGCAAGACGGGGGCACACCGGTATTTACAGTAGCTGACGGCGGGGCATCAACATTTGCTGGGACATTAGCCGTGAATGCAGGCACTATAACAAACAGCGGTGCTGCTCAGTTAATTAACTTTACTTTAGGTGATGACGCAGATCAGGATCAGGTGGTAGGTCTAGCTGTTCAGCCGACAAGTGTAAACGGTGGTGATTTCGACAATCTTGTAGCTATATATGCAGCGCCTATTACTGCCTATGCTAACACCTGGGAAGTTGCGTACGGAGTTGGAGCTGGGTACGATATCGACTTTATTGTTTCAGACTCAGACGCAGTCTTTGCAGTAAATGATGGTGGGGTGTACAACTTCAACTCATATAATGGTGCAACATTTGATACGCTAGTCACAATTACTGATGTAGGTTCCGTTGGTAACGTCGGTATAACCGGCACATTGCAGGTTGATGGCCTCACCACCCTTAACGGTGGCCTCACTATCCAAGCGGGAGACACATTTAACTTCAACAGTGACGCGTTTAGTGACTTCACAGGGGGCGGTCTCTACAACAATGCCGGTGTATTAAGCGTCACGAACACTGGTGCAAATGGGTTCTTCCAAAATGGCGGGAACAGCTTCGGTGTAGCTACCACTATCGGCACTAATGATGCACAAGCCCTAGGTATAGAAACAGGTGGGACCACACGCTTCACAGTAGCAGCTGCAGCCTCGACCCTAACTGGTAACGGCGCTACAACAATATTTGGTGGAACTTCACTTTACTTAGGTACTACTGGGGCCAATTCACTAACATTGGCTACAAATGGTACTACGAGGTTTACAGTAGCTAATAATGCTTCAACCATAAGCGGAAACGGTGCGACAAGTCTTGTTGGTGGTACTACACTAACCCTCAACGCAGCAGCTACAAGTGCACTCAACTTAGGGACAACTCAAACAACTGGAATACTTACCATTGGAGGCACTGGTGCAGCAACAGGAGCTATCAACCTAGGTACAGGTACGGGAGACCAAACGATCAACCTGGCAACTGGAAGCGGGTCTGGCAATAAGACAGTTACGCTTGGAGCAAATAACGGTTCTAGTTCTACGACAGTACGATCAGGTTCTGGTGGAATTTCTCTACAAGGTAATACATCTGTATCTGGTCAACTCACAATCGGTCAGGCTGATACTACCGGTACACTGCTCGTTTTAGATACTAAAACAGATCTAGGTGATCCGTCTGGCGTAAATGGTGCCCTGTACTACAACTCTAATATTGATAAGTTCCGATGCTATGAAAATGGTTCATGGGTTGATTGTATGGCTGTAGTTTCAAACGGGACAAACCTGTATGGAGGCACAGGTGCACTTAGCACAAATACAACAGGGTACAGTAATGTGGCATTTGGACAGAATGCGTTAGGGGTAAGTACGACAGGTTGGCAAAATGTCGCGGTAGGTGTTGGATCACTTTTTTCATCAACAGGTAATGACAATATCGCAATTGGCTTTAATGCTGGAGATAACCTCACTTCTGGCAACGGCAACATAATTATTGGCTCTGATATAGATTTTGCCTCTGCAACTGGCTTTAATCAACTAAACATCGCAGGTCTCATAACAAGCTCAAACTACACATCAGGCGGGCAGTTTAATGGCACCCTATTAGTGACAGGTCTAACTACACTCAATGGTGGCCTCACTGTTGAAGCAGGCGACACATTCACATTTAACTCCGATGCATTCACAGACTTCACTGGCGGTGGGTTAGTAAATACAGGCGGTGTTCTATCAGTTGATACAACATCTGCAGCTGGCTTCTTCCGTAATGGAGGAAATAGCTTCAGTGGTACTGCAACATTAGGCACAAACAACGCTAACAGTTTAGTACTGGAAACTAACAATCAATCAGCGCTAACTATAGCTAATGGCGGTGCTATTACTCTCCAGAACGCATCTAACTCTACAAATGCGTTTCGTGTGAACACGTCAGGAGGGGCGTCACTACTTAACGTCGATACTACAAACTCACTCGTGACGGTAGCGACGCCAGTCTTCCAGACAGTGACAAACACTAACTGTGGAGTGAACTGTACTATTACTCAAAGTAATGTAGACAACAATTCAGCAATCATTGTAAATGCTACAGCAGAAGAACTGGAGATCACTCTACCTGATCCTACTAATGCTACAGCTGGTCGTGTTGTGTATGTTACAGCAGCGAATGGTTCAAACGACTTCACATTGCTTGTAAATGGCGGTGGTCAAGGCAACGAGATTGCGATGCGCGCTAATACTACAGCGACGATGATTTGGAATGGAAATGATTGGACAGCTGCTGGTGCATCTAGTTCTACAACTCTGCAGGCAGCATATGACAATACACTTACAAGTGCCGGTGGTGCAGAAATTGTACTAAGTGCCGCAGGAGGAAACGCAGACGGACTTACAGTTCGAAACAATGCTACTGCGCCTATTATTGGTGGTATATTTGAGGCTCAGACGTCTATAGGCTCTAACTTGTTCAGTGTGAACAACAATGCAACAGAATTTGCAACGAATGGTGGAGCAGAAACCGACGGTGGTGGGGCAAGTACATTCCCAGTAAGTACTTGGGATACAACTACAGGCGGTACGGTCGATAGATACACTACAGCTGGCGACAACGTCGCTACAGGACAGGCTTCTGTACGAGTTCAGACTACAGGTGTTAATCACGGCGCTCGAAATAGAATAAGCACCGCACTGACATCAGGTCTTACATACACCGTGTCATTTGCTGTCAGAGCTACTTCAAGCTTCTCAACGTTAGATGTTCTTTACTCTCCTGATGGCTCTACTTCCGGCACGACTAACTGTGCAACTGGACAACGAGTAACTAGTGGCCAGTGGACTCGCATCACCTGTACGTTTGTAGCTGGTGGTAGTATCAACTCAAATAATTCAATATTGATAAGACAGTCAGATGGAACATCAAGGACATTCTATATAGACAACTTGAGTATCAACGTGAACGCTTCGGCTTCGTTCGCGGCAGATGGTAGCGTAGATGTAGCACTTGGCAGTAATTGGACTGCATTCGGTACGCTAGACTCACTTACAAGAGAGACAAGCGTTATCTATGACACAAGTGGAAGTGTTGCTGTTGATACTCCTAACGCTGCTAACAGGGGCGTACGAAACAACCTATCGATTACTCCAGATACAGATACTCAATACCTCGTCAGTTTCTATGCGAGAAGCACAAACACATTCAATGACATTCGGGTCAGATACTCACGTAACGGAGGTTCAAACTTCGTAACTTGTGAAGACTACAATACTCAGAGCATATCGACGACTGGCTTTACAAAAGTAACGTGTCTCTTCACGACAGACGGTACGACTGCATCTAACCCCGACTTGATTATTGATCAACCAACGGGCTCTAACCGTATCTTCTACATCGATGCGCTCACTGTGACACTTAACAGCGATACATCTAACAATGTTCAGATTGGTGGTGGTAATAGAGGTGGTCCCGTTACACTGTTCACCCTCGACAGATCAGCTGGTGCTCCGATAGCAGACAACAACGAAGCATATCTCGGCTCTATGTACTATGACACCACAACAGGACGCATCCAATGTTATGAAGCTGATGGATGGGGTGCATGTGGTGCTCCACCTGACAACGTAGTTAACCTAAACCCTGAGTATGCTGGTTCTGTGCTTAACGGCTCTGGTGTGGGTACTATGACTGCAGACTTCTGTTCAAATGGTACTGACCTTACTGTGAACACCAGTTTCTGTGATACAGGTGAAGCGCGTAACTTCTACAACTGGACATCTCCTCAAGCTACAGAACAGACATATAGCATCTATGTGACGTATCAATTACCTGAAACCTTTAACGGCTTTAGTAGCGATGACACTGTTCAGCTTGTGGGTCGTGTCGACAATACATCTAATGCATCTGTAACTTACGAAATGTTCCACTCAACTGGATCCGATGTAACTCAGTGTGGTACTGGTGAAACGAATGTTATTACAGGTGGTGGGGGCTCTGCAGATACGTGGTATAGCTACGGTATTAACGGCAACGAATCTACAGGCTGTGCGTTAAACGCGAGCGCAGCAGGAGATTTCATCATCTTCAAGATCAACTTGAAGGCACAAAGTAATGCTAACGCCTATGTCTCAACCTTAAGCTTTGTTACTACTGGTAGATAGCACATAACGTTGTACATAAATCTACACTCAAAGTAAGTTAAAATCCATAGATTAATCGAATACTATTAGTGTTCTAAAACTACTGTTACATATGTTCTGGTTATGCTAAAATAAGCTATAGAATTATAGAGATAAACATTCTAAGGGCGTGGATGAAAAGATTCAGAGGGTATTCTAAATCGAGCAGGAGCGGCAAGATGGTCGCAAGTGGATACTATGCTTTAAGTGATATAGGCTTATTTATTCTCGACCGAGTAGAGAGGCTTACTAGATCATTTTCTCATTCAAGACGGCTTAGTTTTTTGTTTTTGGCAGTCTTGTTTTCTTTCTCGATTTTTAGTGAGGCATTACTGTTTTTAAGCAAAGTTGATGCTTCTGACAGAATTACAGGGCAAGTCGAACAACTCTTGGTTGAGAAAATATCTAGCTATGGGAATTTTTTGAGTTTGAGCGAAGACGGATCGCATTATGAATACAACAAGGGGTACCAAACCGGCAACAGTACGCTCGGAACGAAAGCATCGCCAAAGTTTAGCGGTCAATTCCCAGTCGATGGCTCAGAAGGTGTAACGGTCAACGATCCTTCCAGTGGTGTATCGATAAAGATTATCCCGCAGTTTAGGGTTGGAGACGCGTCCAAAGACGAAAATCGACTTGTATATCCTCTCCTGGGCAGAGATGCCCTAAAAGTCGTCTCTCTCGGAGGAATCGGTTACAAAGAAGATATCGTTCTCAACACCTACCAGGGGAGGAGTCTTGAATTTGACTATGAGTTAGATATACCAAACGGCATTGAGGCTAGACTCGAAGCTGACGGGTCGGTTGCGTTCTATGGCGTCAGAGATGAACTATTGGGTGATGTCACGACTGCAACCGAACAAGATTTACAGCTACTCGAGAGCGCAAAAGAAAATGGTGAGAAAACAAATTTATTGTTCAGGATACCAGCCCCATACACGCTTGAATACGCTAGGGAAGTGAGTGTCGTTGATACGTATTTCAAGCTTGACGGTACGACGTTAACCACAGTTGCAACGAACCTCGCTGAGGCGAAATATCCTTTAACCATCGATCCAAGTGTGTATGTAGAAACTGCACGGAAATTTCTACGTGGTAATGAAGAAACGAACGTCGACTTTGATGTCGACAATGAATTAATTCAGAAAGGCACCACCACAGGTGCTCGGTTCAATAATTGGTCGAGCACGCTAGCTTTAAACGAAGGACTATACGATGGCGGCAGTGCAGTAGCTGGTGGATATGTCTACTACGTAGGGGGCCACACAGGTGCAGGTGGCACAACAGTCGAAACATTTACGTCTGATGGTACGTTTAACGTCCCGGCAGGAGTTACATCGGTAACTGTAGAGATGTGGGGCGGTGGCGGCGGTGGCGGCGGCGGCGGTACGAACGCCGGCAGTAATGGCGGTGATGGCGGCGGCGGCGGCTACGCACGTTCAACTGTGTCTGTGACACCTGCAGAAAACCTGAATGTTCTTGTTGGCGGCGGTGGTGGCGGCGGTGAAGTAAGTGGTATCTCAGGATCAGGCGGCGGTGGCGGCGGTCACTCAGAAGTCAATCGCGGTGGTTCACCTTTGGTTATAGCGCCAGGCGGCGGCGGTGGTGGCGGCGGTGATAACTCAGGCGGTGCTGTAGCTGGAGGTGATGGTGGTGCAGGTGGAGATTCTTCTGGCGGCCTTCCCGGTGATAGCTCAGGATCAGCAGGCGGCGGTGGCGCTGCAACATCTTCTAGCGGTGGCTCAGGAGGTAATGGTCCTAATAGTGATGGTGAAGCAGGTGGGTCTGAGTTTGGTGGCGACGGTGCAGACGGTCGTGATACCGAAGATAATTCAGATGGCTCTGCGGCAAATGGCGGATCAAATGGCGGCGGTCCAGGTGGTTTAGCGAACGAGAGCGCTGCGGGTTTTGGTGCTGGCGGTGGCGGTGGTAGCGGATATTATGGCGGCGGTGGTGGCGCTGGTTCGCAGTCTGGTGGTGATGGTGGTGGCGGTGGTGGTAGTGGTGTTGCGTATTTTGGTGCAGGTACGTCTTCCACGACATCCACTGGTGGAAGTGGCGCTACACCGGGTAACAGTGGCGACCTTGATCGTGCTGGTGCTGCAGATGGCGGTTCAGGCGGAAACTCAGGAGGCTCTCAGTCAGCCGGTAGTGTAGGGGACGACGGTATCGTAATTATTTCTTATACAGTATCAGCTTCAAACACAACCAATACTACAGTCTACTGGGCAAATATCGATGATAACAGCGGTGGCGTTAGCTCAGCCAACCCAGGAAATGGTGCATGTGCATCATGGTGTACCAATACTGACTACGACCTACCAGAAGAACGACGATCGTTTAGTTTAGTGGCATATAATGGGTTTCTTTATGCAATAGGGGGTGAAGACGACAGCGGTAACTTCGAAAGTACAGTTTATATAGCGAAGATAGGCGCCAATGGAGAGCCGAGTTTATGGCACCCTACTGATGACAACAAGGCAAACTGGGTATATTGGTATGAAGATACCAGCGGAGCTTTATCGACCCCAACCCGCTATGGTGCTGCAAAGGCCTTTAACAACAGACTCTACTTTTTAGGCGGTGAAACATCTGGCGGCGTTGTATCAACAGTGCAATATACTGACTTCGAACCAACTGGCACTTTGTCTGGATGGACAACATCTGGAACATCATCCATGTCCACGCCTCGTTACATGCATTCAGTCGAAGCATACAATGACTATCTCTATGTAATAGGCGGAGATGCGAACACTAGTGGTTCTTTATTGAATACTGTCGATTATGTAAAGCTTGCGAACGATGGGACTTTTGATGGATCCTGGGAATCCACGAGCGCTTTTAGTAGTGCAAGGCGTACAAATGGCGGTAAATTTACAGCAGTGTACGGAGCATATATTTATTTAACAGGTGGGTGTGTCTCTGTAAGCAGTGGGTATTGTCAGTCTGTGGGGGATGAAATACAGATTGCTAGCATCTTTGCCGACGGCAGTCTGGGTGATTGGTCTACTGACAGTAATGAAACCAACAATAGAGTAGGGTACGGCTTACATACATGGCAGGGTCATGTGTATCGAGTTGGTGGTTGTACGTCAGTGTCCCCAGGCAGCCATGATTGCTCGACTGCGCTAAGTGGTGTTGACTTCGGTACAATCAATCCTCCTGGAGAAGTATCTACAGTCAATATCACTGAGTCGTATGGTAGTGGTAATTGTACTGGTGCGACTCCAAATGATTGCGATTTACCAGCGACTGGAGACGGGTCAGGACAAGGAGGGCAGATGCTCTCTATGTCAGTGATACTTAATGGATATTTGTATGTTATCGGAGGCTGTACTAACTTTGGTTGTAGTGATTCTTCTGGCAACGTTTCTTATGCTCAAGTGAGTTCAGATGGCAGCTTAGTCCAAGAAAGCACTTGTGTTGCAAACGGGAACTCATACGCAAATAGCGGTAATAGCACATGGTGTGTTGATTCGACTAATAGGGTCAACGGCACCAGCGGTATCTCAGCTGCAGGAGTGACAGTGTTTGAGAACAGAATCTATTTGGTTGGAGGTATTGACGGAACAGCGACTGGTACGCAGAGTATCTATTGGAATACGATTAATTCTGATGGTAGTTTGTCAGGTGCATGGTCTTCGACATCTTTGAACGCAGCAGGGATCACTGCATATACAGAATTATCGTATACGTACGCTTACGCACGAGCAAATCCACAAGCCGCGGGTACGAATCCAGGTAATCTGTATGTGCTTGGCGGATGTACCTCGTTTTCTGCCTCTGCTGGGTGTTCAAGTAGCTACGCTTCGGAAGTTTACAAATGTAACATCACTACGTCTGGTGCGGTTAGCGGCTGTACGACTTCAGGGCAATTGCAAATTGACTCTGAATTAGCGAGTGAATCTAATGAAGGTCTTGGACTGCATTCAGGAACTGTATACGCAAATTACATTTATCTTATTGGTGGGTATAGCGACAATGTAGGTGACCGTGACACTGTATTTTATGCAAGGTTTGATGACAGTAATAATATCGTGGATGTAGAAAGTGGTACCGCTGTGCTTGGCGACCCTGATGATGATTGGATACAGTCTGCTAATGATCTTGATGTGGGTAGACGACGTGGCTGGGCATTCGGATATAACGGACATATATACGCGGTCGGAGGATATGATGATACTGGTACAGGAATTATTCCATTTATTGAGTGGGGTAAGCTCAATGTTAGTGATGGTAGTCTTGATACTTTTGTAACATCTTCTATTACGATTAACCAACGCTGGGGACTGTCTATGGTAGTGTCTAACTCGTTTGCCTACGTTGTCGGAGGTTGTGATGTTGGCCCAAGCCCAGGTGGATGTAGTAGTTTCGAACCCTCTGTCCAGACATTCCAGCTTTATAACAATGACTCTGGAGCTCAAGCTAACTACACGGAACAGATTGGTAATTTCGCTACGAACAATGATCGAATTGGCTCAAGTGCGGCAATTTTAGACGGATATATATATGTTGCAGGTGGTGATACATCTGGAACTGCTACGAACAATGTCCAATATGCAAAGCTTAATGCTAATGGGACTATCGGCTCTTGGTCTGATACTACAGCAAGCCTTCCATCTGCTAGGTCATATGGTCAACTCGAGGTGTCAGGCGGAACACTATATTATGTAGGAGGTGAAGATACTGCTGGTGACGAGAAGAGTGAAGTATACTACGCTACTCCTACGACAACATCTGCAGCTAATGATACGATTCGCTCAACCACGTATAAGCTTAATTCCAATGAATTTAGTGGTGTTAATTATACGCTCTCACTCAATAACAACTTAGAATCTGACTACTACGTAATGGTCGCGGGTGCCGATGATACTAACGGTACTAGTGGCCCAGATAGCTCCCATGTAAGAGTTGATGGTGACCCTTTTGGTAATCTCACAGCTACCACTGCAGCAGATGAAATCCGTCTTGAACGTGGAAGTTCTGACGACAACTGGAATGGCACAGTAACTGTTGTCGAATGTATAGACAATTGTGCTACTGATGGTTTTCAGTTGAGAGAGGTTATTGACGGAACATTGCAGAGCGGAGATACGAGTGAAGATTTTACTCTCAGTTCTGCGCACGATACTAACACAGTACCTTTTGGAGGATATTTAGGAGGTGGCTTGTCTACTACTGATACAAATCAAAATAACTTCAATGCGACTGCTGGTGTGCGGGTGCGAAAAAATAGTACCAACCAAATACGTGTTGAGAGAAACGACACACAGGGTACGGCTTCCGCCGCTGATATAACGATATATGTTGTAGAGTGGGGTTCTAGCTGGAATGTACAAGAAGTAAATGTAGATAACTGGAGCGAGGGTGGGGCTGGTGTAGACGCGACAGGAGAATATCATCAAGAGAGTATTTCGTCAGTAACGGGCGCAAATACGTGGGTCTGGAAATCTCCAGGTACATCAGAGCAAAATGGCTTAGGTGATGGCGCTTTTGGTAAGGTGTTGACGCTTGGTGACGGAGTTGCTGATCCAACTGGAACCGTCACACAAATATCTTTAGGGTCAAGATATAGCGATGCTGCAGACGTTAGGGATGACACAGTGTACGTTATGGAGCATTCAAGCCTGGCTGTTGATTATCGTTTTCATACTGAGAGCGGAACAATTACATTCACAGAGACTGTTGATAGTTCAATTGAGCCAGAGACTGTTTCAACAATAGGTAACGTTACAAGCTCTGAAGGCTATAGGGTGCCCCTATTCTACTATTCGTCGACTGGTACAGGTACCGCATACACGCGTGTAGCCGGTTATTCTCACTACTATACGAACGATACAACAGTATCAATCTCTAGAGACTACAATGGTCAGGATAATGCTGGTTGGTTACAATCAGTAGATTTTGGTAATCTTGCAGGATCAGGCGGTGGAGCAGGTGACATATCTACGTGGTCAACCGCGAGCAATGGTCTTCCTGGTGATAGAACTAAGCATGGTGCTGCGGTGTGGAACGACCGAATATATGTAGTTGGTGGACTGAATGATAGTGCAAGCCCTACAAACACTGTGTACATCTCACCTAAGTTAAGTGGAGGTGGAAATATTACAACAGCATGGGCGACTGATGCGGACGTGCCAGATGTTGCAAGGAGCGGTGCAACAGTTATCTCATATGCCAACAACCTGTATTTCTTAGGAGGAAACGACGGAACAAACTATCTTTCTGATGTGCAGTTTACAACAATAGGTTATAAAACAGGCACTATTAGTCAGTCAGGTACGACTTTGACCGGTACTGGTACCACATGGACATCTAGTATGGTTGGGAGTGTTGTTCAGTACGCTGATGGTTCCTATGCTAATGTCACTGGGTTCACAAATGCTACCACGCTAACTGTTGATGCTAGTAAAACCGTGGACCCAGGCACAAGATACCTCATTGACGATGGATCAGTAGGGAACTGGACGTATACTACTAACCTAACACGACAAGTAAGTGACGCAGATGGATTTGCAGTAAATGGTTTTATCTATCTATTTGGCGGTAGGTCTTCTGATTTTGAATGCACAAACAATAGTTATGTAGCACCAATAAGCGCTAATACCACAATCGACTCTGGAAACAATCCAACAGGTATAGGTGAATGGTACCAGACTAACGTAGAATTTTCAGGAGCCCGTCGCAGCCCTGCAGTTGCGTATAGTGAAGGTAAGGTTTATATATCAGGAGGAGGATGCGATACCGGTACTATACAATACGGTCAATACACATTCGATTCAGATAATGACTCTGATGAATCAGCGTGGACTTTTGTCTCGGATAACGGTTCTAATGGTCTAAACCCAGCAAATACTGGGCGCGCATGGTCTCACGATACCAATGATACTTCTTCAGGCAATGTGGGTCCGACTTCTGGACAGGGGGGCAATCCTGACGGTTACGTGTATACAGAAGCTTCAAACCCGGCGAGTGGGGGCGATACGTTTACTATGACCTTAAATAATACATTAAATGCATCTACACATGACTGGGAGGTCGACTTCTTCTGGAATCAACGCGGTGATGACAATACTGCAATCGTACGAGTGCAGACAAATGAAGGCGGTGGAGGTTGGGTCACACGGGGGACGTACGGTAGCGGAGGACCAGATGTCGCATCTGGCGGAACTCAGGTGTGGAATGGTGAGACGCTAGACTTAGCTTCAGCAATAAGTAACTCATCAACTCAGGTAAGATTCCAAGTAACCTTAGGGTCTACAGGAAATATATGGCATAACGACTTTGGGCTGGACTCGATCACCATTACGGGTACAGCTCCATCAGTGTATCCTGAGCTAACTTCAAGTCAGCACTATATAGGTACGCTTCGAGCTCAACCTCAAGTGGCCCGGTACTCATATTTCGTAGATGCAGATAGTGATGTGTTCCCGAACTCATGGTTGCTTAACGGTCTGGATAATAACATTGGTGCACGGTGGCAGTTTGCATATCGTTCGTCTACAGATGCTGCAAATACATGGGGGCTTGATACGGACTTTGGTGATGTTCAGCTGGGACGAGTTGAACCGTATATCCCGAAAGATGGAGCAGGCGTAGACACTGAGTTCGCTAGGTACTTCTATGTCACAGTGTCAATCGACGCATCTCAAACATTCGGGTACCCAGACGATGTTGCGAGAGGCCCTACGGTGACAGATATGTCCCTCTTCTTCGTGTCTGATCCGAATAAACGGTTACGTCATGGTAAGACGTTTATACAAGGGCTTGAACAGCCTCTGGACACGCCATGTAGAGTTAGTGGTGCAAGTCCCGCTGGAAGTCAGCCTAACTGTCCTATCCCTTAGTGTGCGATAATGAGAGTGCAGTATGAGTGATGATATAAAAAACAGGTTTAAATCAGTTCAGAGAAATGACGAAGAAACTACTGATGATATTTTCTCAATTTGGAAAAAACAAGATGAAATGCAGAAAGAAGACAAAAAGCTCAATGAAGAGTTACTTGAAGCGAAAAAGAAAGCTAAGGAGCTGAAAAAGACGCTTCGAAAGCATCAGTATGGAAAGAGTAAAGAGGCAGTTAATACCGCTCTATATCGACGAAAAGTAGCTAACTTCATAAAAGATGTAAGCGAATTTATTAGCAGGCTTACTTCAAGATTGAAGATAGTGTCGAGGCGTCAAAGCGTGTATGCTTTGACCGCTATAATAGGTGTAGTTATGATTGGTTTTATTATTACTGCACAAGGTGGTAAAGAAGATTCTAGGGATACTCTAGGAGATAGCTCTTCTTCAGTAAATACTTCTGTAGAGCTGCCTCGTGAAACACCTTCAGATTTCGACTTATTGTTGCCAGATGGGTCAGCCGACTCAGAGTATGAAATCGTACGAATTAGCCCCGAAGGAGCTGAGCCTTCTTATACATACCTTGATAAGTTCTCCTCAAACAGCAATCTTTTTCGTGTAACTCAACAAAAAGTTCCTGAGGGGTTTGACCTTAATGCCACTGCTACAGGCTTTCAGGCTACTGACATTATCCAGTTAGACGATACAAAAATTTATCATGGGTATTCAGAAGAAGGAAATATTCAATCACTTTTATTAGTTAAAGAAGATGTTTTGATCACTATACGAAGTAACGGCAAATTCAGCGATGATCTGTGGGTCTCATATATTACTTCTCTACAATAGAATTTAACACTTAATAAAGTAAATTTTAGTTGTTATATTCACAACGAAAAATTACATAATAAAGTCTACACAATATTGTTTGCTTGTGGATAAGTATCCATAATAATAATTAAGTTTTATTGATTTTTGCATACAAAATTTATACAATTACGGCAGATCTAAAAAAATAAAAAAGATCAAAACAAAAAAACAAAAGGCTACAAATGCACTATTCGGGAAGGGACGCCCGTAAAGCGTTTAAAGTAAAGAAAAAAGCATTACTAGAGAATCATAGCTCTGGTAATGCTTTTTTTATTGCTTTTAAAGATTTAGGTAGCACACTAAGAATTAAATGGATACTATTCGCATGTATCTGTTTAGTCGTCCCATTTAGTGTGCTTCCTAGTTCTTTAACTGGTCAGATTGCAGAAGCGGCTCCTGCGGATACATTAAATTTCCAAGGACGCCTCCTCGATTCATCAGGTGGTCTCACTTCTGATGGTTTCTACGACATAGAATTTAATCTCTATGACAATGCTTCTGGTGGCTCTTCTCTCTGGACAGAAACATGGAACACGGGAACAAGCCAAGTGAGAATAGCTAATGGTTACTTCTCTGTCTATCTTGGTACTCATACTTCTTTCCCTTCTCTGGATTGGACGGATGATAAGTTTCTCACTATGAATGTCGAAGGAGACGGAGAAATGAATCCTCGTTTCCGGCTCACAGCAGTACCGTATGCCTTTGCAGCCCAGCAAGCTACTGAATTGGTAGCTTCTGACTCTGGTTTCACGACAAACGTCACTGTAGATACTCCAACTCAGAACAACAGCATAACTCTGCCAGATGAGTCAGGTGAGGTCTGTCTGACAAGTGGCAACTGTGCCGGTGTAGGTGGAGTGGGAGATATACTTGATGGTGGTCAAACAGGAGCTATATCCATTGGTACTACGAATGACACAACACTCACGTTACTCCAGAACAACAATGCAGCATTGACGGTAAACTCGTCTCAGCTCCTCCAGTTCAATGCCTACAGCTGTTCCACATTTGCTAACGGCGGTACACTTACCACAGACGCAAGTGGTAACGTCATCTGTGCTGATGATGATGGTGGTGGGGGAGGTTCAGGAGTTACGACGATAGGTACTATCGACGGAGGAACGTTAAGCTCAAACGGCGCTTCAATAAGTGGTACTACATTATATCTTCAAGCTGCTTCTACTCTGTATCCTGGGCTTGTTACAACAGGTTCGCAAACGTTTGCAGGAAGTAAGACATTTAATTCACCTGCAGTATTTCAAGATTTGACTATTTCTGCAGGGGAAAGCCTACAGATTAATAGTGAGTGGTTTGGTGACTTAACTGGCAATGGTCTTACAAATTCAGGAAGTGCACTAACCGTTCTTGTGCAAGCAAACAAAGGTCTTGAAGTTGACAGCAATGGAATATCACTAATAGATTGTGCTGACGGCCAAATACTGCAGTACGCTACTGGTTCAAGCTCATGGGCGTGCGCAGATACGGCAGGTACTGGCTCAGATGAAATCATCACTGTAGCTGCAGTTGATTCTACAGCAACCCAAAAAGCAGCAGCCGACTATGTTGCTGATGGTACAAGCGACGAAACTGAAATCAACAATGCGCTAACAGAGGCCTACAACTCTGGAGTTGGTGGCGAAGTTATTCTGCTTGGCGGAACTTTCACAGTTGATGGGTCTATCTCGATTCCGAATAACACTACACTATCTGGTGAAGGGTCGGGTACAGTTATTGAGCTCGATAACCTTGATAGCGATATAAATTTAATTACTAACACCGACACTTCAGGCGGTACTGGTGTTGTTGTTCGCGATTTAACCCTTGATGGACGAAGTGATCTAAACACAGCAGGTAATCAATTTGCGATACTTTTTAGCGGTATGGGTAGTGTTTCAGCCGATAGAGCTGGGGGCCTGATAGAGAATGTAAGTATTGTTGATTTTAGCCCTGCTGGAGGGTTTTTCTACGGAGGTATAGCGCTAAATGGATCCGATAATAATGTTATAAGTGGCAACACGCTTGAAGGAAATGGGTTTGGTGTGTATGTCGGTGGATCTTCCAAGAACAAAATAACAGATAATTATATATCCGGAGGCAACTTGGGTATATATGCGCAGTTAACATCAAATGACAACGTCATAGCTGACAACACTATTTCTGAACATTCTTTACATGGTATTCACTTTGATAGTAGCGGCACTGGTACTGCAATTACGGGTAACACTATAGAGAATAATGATCAATTTGGCGTGTATCTTGAAAATGGATTTTATTATGCCTCTATAGTAGGCAACACTATTACCAGTAATGATTACGGTGGTATTTATCTAGATATTGCTCATGGTAGCACGATTGCAGGTAATACATTTGATGGTAACGCCGGTGCCGTAAGCACCTATGCAGCAACCGATAATACTATTGTCGGAAATACTATAACGAATAGCAGTATTGGTGGTGTCTATTTAGAGCAAAGCGACACCAACATAGTTTCTGATAACATTTTTACTAACAACGCAGGTGATAACATATATCTCGAGTCTGACAGTAATAATAATACGATTTCCAACAACATAATTACTGACTCAGCAGCTAGTGGGTTTGCGATAGAGATCAATGGAGCTACCAATGACAATAACTATCTTTCAAACAACACATACTCTGGTACAGGGGCAGCTGGGATTAATGATTCCGGTACAAATACTATTTATGCAGGCCAAGTCGATACTTCTGGAAATTATGATATACAACCTACAGGTACTGTTGAGCTTCTGGCAAATACAAATCTTACAGGAGATTTTGATGTCACAGGAACAACATCATTTGACGGTGCTGTTACTATCGGTGATGCAGTTGGTGATACGCTTACTGTTAATGCAGGGTCTATTCAGTTCGCAAATAACTTTGTTAGTTGTACGGCCATTAATTCTGATGCTTCTGGTAACTTAGGTTGCGATACAAACACTTATCTTACAGCAGGAACTATATCATTACAGGGTTCCTATGACGGGGGTAATACAATCCTTGCAGATAATGCAGGAGGCGACATAGACTTTACGGTGTCTGAAGCAACCAGCTTTACAGTTGACATCACTGGTACAGGTTCTTTCCAAGTTCAAGACAGTGGTGTTGCTGTTTTTACAATTGCAGATGGTGGTGCCGTAACTGCTACACAGCTCGTTACACTCAATGGCGGTCTTACGGTAGAAGCTGGCGATACATTCACGTTTAACAATGATGCATTTACGGATCTTACCGGTACAGGATTACAGATTAACTCTGGTAGCTTAGAAACAACTCTTGGCACAACAATCGAGACTTCAGAAATAACAGATGCTAATGTAACGAACTCAAAACTTGCTAATAGTCAGCTGGCGGTAAATACAGGCTCAGGGTTAGCGGGTGGTGGCAATATCTCATTGGGTGGTTCAAGAACGTTAAGTCTTGGTGACTTGTCATCTGATTGGACGCAAGCTGGTGGTTACGACATTATCCTCGACAACGCAGGCAGTGAGCTCCGGATTGTTGAAGCTTCTGGTGGAATATATTATGGCGAATTTGATGTCACGGATTTAAATGCAGACAGACTGTACACTTTTCCTGATGCATCAGGTGAGGTATCTGTTCTCGGTCAGATAATTGAGAATGGCGAACTTCAAAACAGTAATGTAACAATTACAGCGGGTACAGGGCTGTCTGGAGGTGGGCTTGTCGCGTTGGGTGGAAGTGTGAGTCTTACAAGCACACTAGGGTCATCTATTGATGGCACAGAAATCGATAACGGCACAATAGAAGCAATTGATTTTGAAGTGACAGCTGCTCCTACAGATAATTACGTACTAAGTTATGATTCCGCGACAGGAGGGTTTACTTGGGTTGATCCGGGGGCTGTAGGTACACAATTGACAGAAGCAGAGGTTGAAGACTACATTTTCGACGCTGATAATGGTGTAAAGGTTTTAAGCTCAGGACAGTTAGCGTTAAATTCATTGACTTATACTGGTCAACTCGAGAATGCAAATATCAGCGACACTCTTACTATAGGCTCATCATCGACTGTTGACGACGGTGCGTTAAGTACTAACGTTTCATTACTCGGTAGTTCAATCGCATTGGGTTCAGAAACTACAGGCAACTACGTACAATCGATTTCTACAGGTAACGGTATTCAAGGCGGTGTTAGTGGTGTGGGCAGCACCCCTGCTTTGTCTCTTAGTGATTTAACGGCGAACTGGAACCAAACAGCCGCATTTGATTTAGTGTTGGATAACACTGATAGCCAACTTCGTATCTTAGATGATGCGGGTACATACTACGGTGAATTCAATGTTACAGGTATAGGGTCTGACCAGGTCTATAACTTCGGTACTGGCGGAGTGATACTATCGTCTGGAAATATTGCATCATACGCAACAACAGGAGTTACTGCAGGCGCAGGTTTAGTTAACGGAGGTACGACCGGAACTATTACGTTAGATGTCGGGGCGGGTAATGGTCTTACGGTAAATGCTAACGATATAGAAGTAGATTATGGCTCAAGTGCTAACACGGCTGTCGAAGGAAATACAACGATAACTATATCTGCTGGTACAGGTCTTTCAGGGGGTGGACTATTAACTCTCGGAGCAGGAGGTACAGTAACATTAAATAGCAATCTTGGAGACACAATAGATAGCTCAGAGATAGTAAATGGTACTATTCAAGGTGCTGATCTGGAGTCTACTAATAGTGCGACCGACACATATGTATTAACTTATGATAGTGCAACAGACGGGTTTACATATGTTTCTCAAGCTGCAGTAGGTAGCGCAGGTGGTAGTGGCGTAACATCTCTTAACTCGCTCACAGGAGCCCTATCTATAAACGGGAATTCTCAAATTTCCGTTGCACCATCTGGGACAGACATAGATCTAAGTATCGCAACAGGCAGCATAGGCGCAACTCAGCTCGGTTCAACCGCAGTTACTGCAAGTAGTTATGGTTCAGCTAGTCAAGTAGCAACATTTACTGTAGACGGTGATGGTCGTCTGACTGCCGCCGGAAACACTTCAATCTCTATAGCCGCTACTCAAGTCACCAGCGGTACATTATCTGTTTCGCGTGGCGGTACTGGCGTAGGGTCTCACACGTCAGGAGGAATCTTGCTTGGTAACGGCACAAGTGCAATACAAAATACAGGCGTGTTAACGAATGGTCAATTACTTATTGGTGATGGATCAGGAGCACCTACAGTAGCAACATTAAGCTCGGGTTCAGGTATAAATATCACAAATGGTTCGGGTAGTATAACGATCGCATCTACACTAGGAACTGCCGTAGACGGAAGTGAAATCGTTAACGGTAGTATAGAGGCTGTTGATATTGAATCTACAAATGTTGCGGGTGCCGGAACTGACAACTATTTGTTGTCATATGACAATGCTACAGGTGGCTTCACCTATGTAGATGGAGGAAGCGTTGGAACGACTCTGACTGAGGCTCAAGTCGAAGCTTACATCTTCGATGGCGACAACTCAGGGATACTTAGTTCTGGTACATTAGCCCTCAACTCATTAAGCTACACAGGTAGCTTAGGAGTAAGTAATGGTGGCACTGGACTAACAAGTGCTGGTGCAGCAGGTGGTGTGTATTATTCTACGGGAACAGCATTCGCCAATAGTGGAGTGGGAACTTCGGGCCAATGTTTACTTAGTAGTGGAGCAGGTGCGCCAACCTGGGGTAATTGTGGTGGGTCTGGTGCAGGAGCAGTGACACTGCAGGTAGCATATGATCAAGGAAATACAATTACTACTACGAACGCAAGAAACATAGCATATACTCTTGCAAACACAGCAACAGATAGTGATTTTGTTGTTAATATTGCATCGGGTTCTTCAAGTGAAGTTGCATTTCAATTTAACGGTTCGTCATTATTACGAATAGATAGCGGTGGAATTGACCTTATTGATGTCGATGTAGCTGATTTCAGCGGAGCGACTGTTACATTTGATGCTGGAGAAATTTTAGAAACAGAAATAGCTCAAAATTCTCTTGATGATTCAGAGATTGAAGACGATAGTCTGACTTCTAGTAGTTTGGCGGCTAACTCTGTTGACTCATCAGAACTCTCAAGTACCACCGTCGGTGCTGGAAGTTATGGTACCGCTAGTTCAGTAAGTTCATTCACGGTTGACGCAGATGGCAGGTTGACTGCTGCGAGCAATACTCCTATAGCAATAGCAGCTACGCAAATTACTTCTGGTCAACTTAACGATGCTCGATTAAGTGCAAATGTGGCATTACTAGATCGTTCCGGTCAAACATTCACCGGAGCAAATACTTTTAGTGCTGCCGGAACTGCATTAACTGTAACGAATAATGTTAGTATCGGTGGATCACTTAGTCTTGCAGGTTCAGTAGTAAGGAGCTGGAGTGCATCTGATACAGATGTGGATAGTCTTGTCACTGGCACAACTTCTTCAGGTACACTTGTTGAATCACCTGAAAATGCACACTTTACAATCGGATTACGTGAAAACGGAGCTGATGATTCATTCAGTATTATTAGCGGTGATGGCAACTATAGTTCAGACACAACATACGATAAAGTGGTGTTGCGAGTAAATGCGAATGGCGCAACTACTTTAGGCGGCAACACAACTATCCAGGGAGATTTAACAGCTACTGGAGCTAACCTTATACTCGGTACAACAGATCTTAGTGAGGCAGATCTCGACGCGCTTGACGACGGAGTCATTAATTTAAATACTGAAACTACTGGAACACTTTCAGTAGGGAATGGTGGTACAGGTACAACAACACTGGCTTCTGGTGTGCTGTTCGGTAACGGCACTAGTGCGATAACATCAACAGGAACCCTTAGTAATGGACAGCTTCTAATTGGTGATGGTTCCGGCGCTCCAAGCCTTGCTACATTAACACAAGGATCTGGTGTAACTATAACGAATGGTGCAGGATCGATCTCGATTGCGTCTACATTAGGCACAAGCATAGACAGCAGTGAGATAACTAATGGATCAATCGCAGAAGTAGATCTTAGTATTTCAAACTCTCAGGCATCTGGATGGGTTCTAACATCTGATGGCTCTGGTGGCTTTACATGGGTAGACCCGGGAACCGTCGGTTCGACTCTAGATGAGGCAACTGTAGAGAGTTATATCTTCGACGGCGACAATTCAGGTACTCTTAGCTCTGGCACTCTTGCTCTTGACTCATTAAGCTACACTGGAGACTTAAACGATGCTCAGATTAGCAATTCGCTAACAATCACAGCTGGGAGTGTGAATGGTTCGGTGTTGACTGCAGGCAGTGTGGCGAATGGGTCATTAGCCAATAGCTCGATTACTGTTACGACTGGGAATGGTTTAACTGGTGGAGGCGGTGTCTCACTTGGTGGGTCACTTGGCCTATCGTTATCAGCACTTACTGCTAACTGGGATCAAACTGGGGCCTACGATATCGTGCTTAACAATGCTGCAAGTGAGTTGCAGATCTTGGAGAGCGTAGGGGGCACATATTATGGTACGTTTGACGTGGGCAACCTAAGTAGTAACCAGACATTTACTTTCTTGAATGGTGGCACAGTTGTTACTAGCAGCAATACATCCACGTACGCTACAACAGGAGTAACTGCTGGGAGTGGTCTTACTGGTGGTGGCACTACAGGGGTTCTTGGAGTAAACGTTGGTGCTGGTACCGGTATTACTGTTAATGCTGATGATATTGAAGTCGACTATGGCAATACAGCCGGTACAGCTGTTGAAGGTAATACTTCTATATCTGTTACGGCGGGAACAGGTCTTTCTGGGGGAGGAAGTATTACCCTAGGATCAGGTGGTTCAGTCTCATTACAGAGTACGCTTGGTACTAATATAGATTCAAGTGAAATAGTTAACGGAACAATTCAAGAAGTTGACTTAGAAGTTACGAACGCAGGTACAGACAATTACTTATTAAGCTACGATTCTGCGACAGGCGGATTTACCTGGGTAGACCCAACTGGTGTTGGAGTAAACGAAGCAACAGTCGAAGCCTACATCTTCGATGGCGACAACTCAGGGACACTTAGTTCTGGTACACTAGCCCTCAACTCATTAAGCTACACAGGTAGCTTAGGAGTAAGTAATGGTGGCACTGGACTAACAAGTGCTGGTGCAGCAGGTGGTGTGTATTATTCTACGGGAACAGGTTTTGCTAATAGCGGAGCAGGCACAAGTGGAAATTGTCTCGTAAGCAATGGCGCAGGAGCTCCTAGTTGGGGTGCATGTGGTGGTGGTGCCGGCTTAACCACTCTGCAGGTTGCCTACGATAATGGTAGTAATTTAACAACAACAAACAATCGCGATATCGAGTTTGTACTTGCAGACACGACGACCGACTCTTCATTCATCATTAATTTACAGGGCACAGGCAACTTATTTGACGTTCAAGATGCTGGCACTAGCAAGCTGACTGTTGACGGTGCTGGTAATGTGGGAATTAATGATGCTTCACCAGGCTATAATCTTGATGTAAACGGTACATTTAGAGTCGTTGGAGCATCTTATTTTAACGGGCATATTGATTTAGGTAATGCGACTACTGACAATATTAGTTTTATCGGTCAAGTTGATAGTGACATTTTGCCCGCTACTAACGATACGTATTCATTAGGCTCTTCTACACTTCGGTGGCAAGATCTATATCTTGGGCCAGCGAGCTTACACATTGGGGCCGATGGCGATGAAGGTGTATTGAGTTACAATACGGGAACTAACCAGTTCAACTTTGATAAAACAGTTAGAATTGATGCTGGTAGCGACACAAATGGAGGCTTACTTGTTAATGGTACTTCACAGCCGAATATTATGATTGCAAATGCTGGAACGATTAGAGCTCGTCTCGCGGTGGCCACTGTTGGCGGGGGCTACTCAAGCGATTCGAGTGTAAATGATGTCATATTGCGCTCTGAAGGAACGCGATTATTGTTCAATACTAACGGTGGCGGTGCATCTAGCTTAGCGGTAAACGGAGCGGACGTAGGAATCGGTACGCAAAACCCTAATGCACGACTGCAAGTAAACGTTAATAATTCCGGTGTATCAGGAGACTTGAACACTACTGGAGTTGTTTCAGACTTAGACTCTAGAGATGGAGTTATAGAGATCACAAATGATGTAGATAGTATCTTTGCTGGAATCCGTTTTGCTGCATTCAACGCCGAAGCAGCTATCGGTGCATCGTATGATTCCACAAATAACTCATCACTAATATTTGGTACCGAAAGCTCAGCTAGTGCGGGAAGCATAACAGAGCGCATGCGTATCCAGTCTTCAGGCGATGTAGGTATCGGCACTGCATCTCCTACCAACGCGCTGCATGTGTATAGGACTGGTTTTAGTCCTACGTCAAATGACGACACAGCGTTTCGGGTTGAAGGTAGCTGGGGTGGAGGAATCACATTTAGTGAAAACGCCAATCGAGCGATGATTTGGTCGCCTGCTGGTAATTCTCTAGCATTTGGTACTGGTTGTAGCGCTAGTGGCTGCTCAAGTCAGAGCGGTAATCTGCAAATAGAATCAGGAGGAGATATTGTTGCCGGCAGCACTTCGAACGGTACTACAAATGTCAGACAGTTCAAGTTGCAGAGTGAAGGGTTTGCAGTGGTTAACCTAAAAGGCGATACTGAAAATTCAGCTGGTGAGCCAGGTGGAGCAGGTATTAAGCTGTCTGTAGATAATAATACCGATTCGAGTTATAACGGGCTGTTCTCAATGATAAATTCTGCAGGTACAGATGGAGTGGGCGGCACGTATACTGGTACAGCAAGTAACAGCTTGCTACTCGGAACAGTCAATAACTATCCACTTCAGTTCGGTGTGAATTCTAGTGTTGCACTAACACTCGAGAACTCAGGGACTCTCCAGTTCCCAAACAATACACAAGCTAAGATTAATCTTTACAGTACTACGTATGGACTAGGCGTAAGTGGCAACACATTGCAAGTTTATTCAGATAGGTATGTCGACTTCAACTCACTTGGTTATAACGGAACGACTCGAGTAGTATTTGACCTCGACAACGGTAACGCGACCTTTAACGGTACACTGCGTGCAGATAACGGCTTCGTTGCAGATGGCAATACTGTCATTGATAACGGCGGTGGCTGGCACCGCGCTCATGGTGACACAGGGTTTTATATCCAAGACTATACAGCAGGTATTCGAGCACTTGATGTACGTGTTCTTGATACCTACGAGAACAACGATTTTGATGTTAATGGTGGTGATCTCTATGTTCGAAACAGCGGTACATCTGTCGCAACGAACGGTAGTAACGGTGACTATACACGAATTCATCATAACGGAACTAGTGGTTATATCGATGCGACCGGTGCTATAGTTTTAAGATCAAACGGAGGATCGGGAGGATTTACTGCTACCCTTGCAACAAACGGTAATTTCACTGTCGGTTCCGGGTCACTGTTTGCTGATAACTTCGTGCCTACTGCAACAGGTTTCCCATATGTCGGAGCTTCAGCAGCGACGCAGAGCGCAGGATCGGCATGCCGTTCAGGTAGTACAGGGCTTGGTTATGCGATTGGACGATGTTCATCTCTTCAGCAATATAAAGACTATACGACAGATATACCTTACGGGTTAGACACTCTTAGAGACTTGCGTCCTGTTAAGTATAAGTGGAACATCGATAGCATGGAGTGGGATATTGGATTTATCGCGGAAGAAGTTAATGCAGTAAATCCAATCTTTAATGAGTATGCAGATGGTGAGCTTTCTGGTGTTAAGTACAGTCACTTAACTGCTTTGATTACTAAAGCCGTTCAGCAACTTGATGTTCAGGTGCAATCACACGACACACGTCTCTCTGCGCTAGAATCTTCCACTACAAACTTAACAAAGAAAAACATCACTGTTACAAATCAAACTACTACTGGTAAGTTATCTGTTACTGGCACTGCAACACTAACTAATCTCAAAGTAACAGGCGCTACTGAGGTTGCAGACCTTAAAGTAAACGGGAAGATTATCTCTGCAGGAAGTACCCCAACAGCAGTGTTGGGAGTGTCAACAACAGGAAATGGCTCGACATATTCAATTAGTGGCAACGATACAGCAGGAAGTGTAGAGATTACTACTGGTACCGACACGCCTGCTAACCCACTTGCTTCTGGAGTGCAGGCATCGATTACATTTACCGAAGCATACAGTTCAGCACCGAGGGTAACGCTAACCCCAACAAGTGAAGCTGCTGCAGAGATTGGATATTACATTACTAAAACAACGTCTGGATTTAAGATACGATTTACTCAACAACCTCAGGCGAATACAACGTATAGCTTCGATTACCAGACCATCCAATAGTCTAGTGGTGTCATGTACAGAAAGAGACTAGATGACTAACTTACGGCACCAACTTTAGTGGTAAATGAGGGATCCAAAAAGCAAGATAGGTTAAGAGTTACTTAGACTCAGGTAGGCCGGTAGTTGTTGCACGATGGAGCAGGTCACTTACAGCCTGGCCTATCTTAAGGTGTCCGTCGCTGTCAGGGTGTAGGGAGTCTGCGCCACCACCATTAAAGTTGGGGTTATTATAATTGTCGAAGAATTGTTCGTCGCCTTTGCCATCGAGGTCAGTATCCATACCATAGTCAACAGGAGTTAGGATACCTCGAGCTAGTAGCTCATCATTTAAACTAGCAATTTCATTAAATACTTCTGGATTTTGCGAAAAGTACCCCCAAGCAGAAGCTACAGGAGGGGTGGGCAATACAATAACATTCTCTACTCCCATGCTTTTCATGTAGTGAACTGCTGCGTTAATATCATCAGCTGCTTTTACAATCTTTTCCTGTGAAGGTAGTTTCGAACTGTTGATTTCATTAATCGAGGGAGTCAAAAGTACTGTATCCGGAGTGTTATCGCCACCTAAGAAATAGTCCTGAACCTGGTCTAGTAGCCTACTATTTGCACTGTTACTGAGTGGGTTTTCTGTACCTATAGTTTGGCCTGGTACAGCAAGATTTTCTACCGTTACATGTGATGTTACAGGGTCGTTGTGTAATGATTGTTCTACGATATCAACCCAGCCTGGTGTTTCATTGCCGTGGTTTGCGACGATTGAGTCACCTAATATTACGATTTTGTTCATGTTTATAGGAGATGTTGTTTCTACAGCCGAGCTTCCATCTCGTCCTTCTATTGTTGTTGAATGCGACGAGTTAGTAGGTTGTGCTACCGTAGTGCTAGCTATAGAGCTTTGGGGGGAATTCGTTTCGTGAAGAGGTGTGCCTGTGTCTGTTTTGGTCGGCGTGTCAGCTAGTTCACCCGTAGGGTAATAATCTAAGTAGTTAGTGTCATGAAGTGGTTCTGACGATGCTGGTAATGTCGTAGAAGGCAAGGGTGCTGCAATAACATCATTTGGCCCGATATCATCCTGTGTAACTAGAGTCTGCTCTATAGTAGGTTCTTCCCGAACATTAGGAAGCATAAAAGTAGCAATTGTCGCGAGGGTGACTAGGGCACCACCTTTTCTAATTAATGACCGTCTGCGCACCTCAGGAGCGGGAGCGTTATTTTGAGCAGAGGAGCCTTCACTAGTCTCTAGTAAGGTATCAATATACGTAAAATCTTCGGTGGGACTGTTCATGGTTTCATTATAACACTTATGTATAAAAATGTAAAGGGGGGAGTAAACTGTATATCCTTTTAATAGTAGTATCATACTGCTAGCAATGAAATACTAAATTATACTATGGCTGTCTTTCGGTGAATGTGGAAAAATTAAAGATTTCACAGTAGCGAAATATTGCTTTTTACAACAGATGTCGTTACAGTGTTAGGTAGATCTGACTGACAAACAAAAAACGAAAAACAAACAGATCACAAGAACCAACTGAGAGGCAGGGTGAAACCTGCTACTTTTGGTAAAAACACAAAACTAAAACCAAAGGCAAAAATTGCTGTCAACGCTCCACAATAAGCAAAGGCATGCTGTATGGCAAAAGAGGACATACGTCTACTTACTTTTGCCAATTTTTATTTTGGTTTCAGTTTTTGCAGGTTTGGCAATCAGTCAGCAATCAGCTTCAGCCGCCACGTCTAGCACGTTGAACTTCCAAGGAAGGCTACTCGATATCGACGGAGGGCTTGTAAGTGACGGGTCGTACAATATCCAGTTCAAGATTTACGACTCAGCAAGCTCAGGTCAAAGTGCGGCTGGTGTTTGTTCGCTCGATTCAAGCACGGATGATTGTTGGTGGATTGAAAACAGAACTGTCACTGTACGAAACGGTTATTTCTCGGTGTATTTGGCAGATGTGGCAAACGGTGGAACTGCGTTTACGGCAGGTATCCCGTGGGATCAAGAGCTTTGGCTAACAATGAACGTGAACAGTGATGGCGAGATGTCTCCAAGATTTAAGCTCACCGCAGTACCGTATGCATTTCGTGCTGGTGCTCTCGTCGATGCTAGTGGCGCTGAAAAGACAGCTGATGACTTTGCTCAGCTCGCTCCAGTATCAGTACAAGCAGTCAATGCTGCAAACGCTGCACTTCGCTTGAACCAAACGGGAACAGGAAACTTGCTACAGCTTCAAGGCGATGGTTCAGACGTGTTTGTCGTCGACAAGTCTGGTAATACGACAATCGGCGGTGGTTTGACTCTTGGTAGCTCGACATCAACGACGGCCGGAACCATACGCTGGACGGGCACTGACTTCGAAGGGTTTAACGGTTCAAGCTGGGATTCATTGACCAGTGGAGGAGGTGGTGGGGGCGGTGGTTTGTCAACGCCGGCTGCAGCGACGTTCTACGATGGCACAGGTGGTGCAACGGTGGTCTCTGGTTCTTTTTCGACGATTAACATCGATTCGACACTTAGCAACTCCGAACCTGGAGTAATAACACTTTCAGGAGATGAAGTGACTATTGGAGAGGACGGTTACTACGAAGTCAGTTACGATGTGACCGCTCGACTGAGCTCAGGTACTCGATCAGGGTTTAACGCAAAGCTACAGCTCGACTCTGGCGGAGGATACGTCGACGTGTCTGGTTCTGAAGGGTATCACTATGGACGAATCACGAGTGAAACCCAAGGCACATCGTCAGCGTCAGTCGTCTTAAATCTCACAGCTGGTGATAAAGTTCGTATTCAGGCAAGCGGAACGTCCCAATCGTTCACTACCATTAGCAATGGTAGTCGATTGTCCGTCGTACGACTTGCTGCGGGAGGCGCAAGCAGCGGAGACTCGTTCGTGAATAACGGCAACACATTCAACTCACTCGCCATACTTGGTACCACAGATACCTACGGTCTTCAACTTATAACTGATGGCAATCCCGTCCTTGATATCACTGCAACTGGTGACTCTACCTTCACAGGAGCTCTCGATGTAGACGAGCTACTGACTGCTAACAATGGACTCACACTTACTTCTGGTGACCTAGATCTAAGTGGAGGAGATATTCTTAACGCAGGAAGTATCACTGCTACTTCATTCGCTGGTGATGGCTCAGGGTTAACAGCTCTTAATGCTGGTCAAATAACCACAGGCACACTAGATGATCTCAGGCTATCGTCAAATGTTGCGCTGTTGGATACGGCGCAGACTTATAGTGCACTTCAGAACTTTAGTACTGCTCTACGCGTCGGCAATACCGCAGACACAACAGCCGGTAATATACGTTGGACCGGAGCTGACCTCGAAGTATATGATGGCACTGATTGGGTCAGCCTTACGAGCGGAGGGTCGGTTGATCCGCCGGGTGATTACATTAGCGTGACTACAACGAGTAACTCTAATGCGGCTGCTGGGCCGTATGATGCTTTTGAGTCAGGAAACTATGGTTCATATACAAGCACAACAAATGCCTCAAATGGAATTACTTATACGCCTGCAAATGGTAGGTTCACTATTGCAGAAGATGGTACATATAATATAGCGAGCACAATGCAGGTAGAGACAAGTAGCAACGCTTTGGTTAACTTTATTGTTCGAGTTAATGGTGTGAGTGTTTATACGCACGATACGTTTATACATACAGCTGTAGACCCTGCCGAGCGAAGCATATCACTATTGCAAGATCTTACGGCTGGTGATTACGTTGAGTTCCTTGTACAGGGCCCTTCGGGTAATGTTACTGTTCACGGGGGCACAACTGCGACGCTTGTTCCGGTGTCATCTGCTGGTGGTCTTGGCGGTGGGGGCGGTGGCGGCACCGCGTTTGAACAAGGTGGCAACACATTCAACTCACTCGCCATACTTGGTACCACAGATACCTACGGTCTTCAACTTATAACTGATGGCAATCCCGTCCTTGATATCACTGCAACTGGTGACTCTACCTTCACAG
>JAUIBQ010000025.1 GCA_030427445.1 bacterium
GTAGCGCCTACTTTACTTGCCAGTAATAGCTTTGATCAAACCTACAAACGGTGCATGTGGTCTATTTGGGCGTGAGTTAAACTCTGGATGTGATTGAGCAGCCAAGAAGTATGGATGGTCAATCGCTTCTATCATCTCAACCAATGACTGGTCAGGTGATGTAGCCGCAACCTTAATGCCCCATGACTCATAGTCATCTCGATATTCGTTGTTGCACTCGTAGCGATGACGATGTCTCTCGAGCACCGTCTTCGCTCCGTAAACCTTAGCAGTCTTTGTGCCCTCGACGATGTGCTCATCATAGTTTCCGAGTCGCATCGTACCGCCAGTCGCTTCTTTACCTATTTGGTCAGTCATAGTGCTAATAACCGGAGTGCTTGTTGACTGATCAATCTCAGTGGTGTGTGCATCTTTCTTGCCTGCATTTCTCGCCGCCGCAATAACAGCTACTTGCAGACCTAAGCAAATACCGTAGTATGGTATTTTACTCTTTAGTGCATACTGTGCTGAGAGAATCATACCTTCCACCCCACGGCTACCAAAGCCACCAGGTACAACTATTGCATCGTATTTAGAAAGTTTCACTTCTACGTTCTTTGCAGTAATTTTCTCTGCGTCTACCCAATGCAACCTCGCCCTGCAGTTTTGCGACCAAGCAGCGGCTGTAAGCGCCTCAAACACCGACATATACGTATCTTCGTTATTTAAATACTTCGCAACAATCCCAATGTTTATTTCTCTCAGAGAGCTATCCGCGGCTTTCTCTACTAGTTTCGACCAATCAGTAAGATTTGCTTTCGATCGATCAAGATGTAGCGAATCAGTAAGCACATTCCCAATTCCTGCATTCTCTAAAGTTAGTGGTACTTCATAAATCGTAGAAGCATTTGGCAGGAGAATGACGGCATCTTTTTTAACCCCAGAGAACATCGCAAGTTTACTCACTACATCTTCATCTGCTGCAAATTCACTTCGTGCGACGAGTACATCCGGCACAAGCCCTAGACCACGTAACTCGCGCACTGCGTTTTGGGCTGGCTTGGTCTTAATCTCTTTACTTGCACCTAAGTACGGGAGGTACACGACGTGAACGTATGATGCATTTTCTGGACCAACTTTTACACCAAGCTCACGAATTGCCTCAACAAAGCTTAGCCCTTCAATATCTCCCGTCGTACCACCAATTTCAACAATATGAACATCAAACCCTTCAGCAGTTCTTTCGATATTTTCTACGATTGCGTTCGTGACATGGGGAATAATCTGCACTGTCTTTCCTAAGTACTTGCCGGCACGCTCATCAGCAATAACCTGACTCAATAATCTACCGCTAATAAGTGAGCTCGAGCGCTTTAACTCTACATCCATAAACCGCTCGTAGTGTCCGAGGTCAAGATCCGTCTCTGCGCCGTCGACAGTTACAAAACACTCTCCATGCTCGCCTGGGTTTAGCGTGCCAGCGTCTACATTGAGATAAGGATCACATTTTTGGATGTTTACTTTGAGACCACGCGCCTTGAGTATATTACCTATGCTAGCCGCAGTGATACCCTTGCCGACACCAGAAAGTACACCACCTGTTACAAATATGTATTTTGGTTGTTTTTTATCTTTACTCATACCTAACCCAACTCTTGTCTTTTGCCCCACCACGGCAAGACATATTAAAGTTACCCTCTATTAATCATTAATAATACGTGGAATTACTCTGGGCTACAAGATAAAAAATACTACACTTAGATATGAGAGGAGGACCTTCCTCCTCTCATCGAGCCGTGCAAGTGCAAGAGGCAGATTACTCGGACTGCTCATCTCTCGATTTTGTGTTGCTCCATAAAGAATAAATCTTCATAGAGCAACGGTTCATAATGACTCACTTATTAAAAATACTACTGTTCAATATGAGAGAGGGGTTTGCTCGTGAACTAGATTTTTGAGCGGAGGATTTCGAAAGCTTTATCAAGTTGTGGGTCTTTATCTTGCTCAACATCTTCACTTGTTCGCTCTACTTCAACATCTGGAGCGATACCTTCTTTGTCAATGTTCTTGTCGTTTGGCGTGAACCAACGAGCAATCGTGACTTTCAGTGAGCCACCGTCACTTAGATCAATAAGTCTTTGCACACTCCCTTTTCCAAAGCTTTGCTCACCAACGAGCTCAGCTACACCTTGGTCATGGAGCGCACCAGCGACAATCTCACTTGCGCTTGCGCTTCCGCCATTAATTAAGACGACCGTAGGAAGACCACCTAATACAGCGCTACCTTCTGATTTGTAGCGGCGCACAACTTCATTTCCTCGCTTCTCAAGCAACACGTCTTTGCCTCGCTCAAGCCATAGCCCCGACATATGTACTGCAGAATCAAGAAGTCCTCCTGGGTTGCCCCGCAAGTCTAGGATAATCGCCTTCACTCCTTGCTTCTTAAGGTCGTTTGCGGTTTTTTCCATTAGTGAGTTCGTATCTGTGCCAAATCGCCCGACAGTAATAACACCAATATCGTCAATTACTTCAGACTCAACAGAAGGTATCGAAATCGTATCTCTAACGATAGGCACGTCTATTTGCTCCCCATTTCTAACAATCCCTAAAACAACTTCTTCACCTTTGGGTCCTCGTATACGATTCACTGCTTCTGACACCGTAATCCCTGTCGCAGACTCTCCATCTATCTCGATAATAATATCCCTCGGCTGGATACCGGCTCTGAATGCGGGCGTGCCCTTAATCGGCGAAACGACGATAATGAAGTTCCCTTCACTACTTAGCTCTGCGCCGATTCCTTCAAAACTACCGTTCAACCCTTCTTCAAATGCAGTCTTTTCTTCTGGCGAAAGGTACTCAGTGTATGGGTCGCCAGCCGCAGCTACAAGCCCTGACTTCATGCCCTCTAACGCATCCTCTTCGGAAATATCTCCATCATAGTTTGTGCGCAGCGCAGAATAAAGCTGATCTAAACCATCGTCTGGAGCTTCCTCGTTTTTTGAAATCTCTGGCACTGTACCATTTTCAAAAGATAGTGCTATCTTACCCGAGCCTATCAAGTATCCTGATGCAAATGTAGCAAGAACCAAGAAAACCCCAACTATGCTGAGCAGTACTTTCGGAGAGCCACTTTTTGCTTCATTAATTAACTGATTATTTGAATCTTCCATATCTTCTTCACCCACTTTTTCTTTTAACAATATCCAGATACTTGTCCGCTAGGTGTTACCATGTGTGGGTACCATGTCTGCCAGCCACCACCGTGGTCTACAACGACAACAAATCCAAGTCCACCTCGGCAACCGCGGTATACTATCACTCCATCTTCAGCAGCAACTACAGGCGTGTAGGCACTTGCTGCTATGTCTAATCCATTGTGAAAACTTTTTGTGCCACTGGCGCATGATGTTAAGTAGTAGTACGCTGGAGCTACACAGCCATAGGCTTGAGAGATGTAGCCCACACCACCAAGAAGTGGCCATGTGTAGCCATTAATAAGTGATGAGCCTCCGGCAGATGGGTTTTGAGTTGAACCGTTGCGGTATACCTGGAAGTGGATGTGCGGTCCAGTTGAGTATCCTGTACTACCAAGTGCGCCTACGACTTGACCTCGTGATACTGGCCCAAGGTTCTCTGCACGACTCTGTGCTGCCAGCAACTGCGCTAATTCTTTTTCAGCTTCCGCAAGAGCTGCTCGCTGTGATGCGACCAATGAGCGATATTTTGATTCTTCACCTTCTGTTTCATCTAATAACTTTTGCTGCTCTGCTCGCTTTGCGTCAACAACTGCCCGTTGGTTTTTCTGTTTTTCTAGGAGTTCCTCTTGTTCAGCTTTTTGAGCCTCAATCTGAAGTTTCAGTTGTATCACCTTCTCGGTCGACTGCTTCACTGCTGATTGCAGCTGCCCTAGTGACTCTTGTTCGTTCACGAAGTCCGAGAAACTATCTGTCGCCATTAATAGTTCAAATGATGTGGCACCGGTGCGCTCATACAGAGCTTGGAGAGTCGCTTTCAGTAAGCCCTTTTGGCGCTCGAGTTCTTTTTCAGCGTTGTCTAATTCTATCCGGAGTCGTTCAAGCTCAACTTCTGTGAGTTTGATTTCGTTGTTGGCACGAGCGATTTCAGCCTCTAGCTCATCAACTTTAACCTGCAGACTATCTGCTTTTTCACTTAATTCACGAACTCGTTCGTTATTGGATTCGATATTTGCCTGCAATTGCTGAGACTGCCTCTGTAGGTCTTCAATCTCATCTGCAGAGACCCTCAAAGGAATATACATAGCAATAAGCATAAAAACTATCGCGAACGACGCTACCCTTTTAACCATGTCTGTTTTTGCGAGAATCATATACCACTAATTATACCACTTGAGCGCAAGCATTATCTAGCAACAGTGTA
This sequence comes from bacterium, assembly GCA_030427445.1. Taxonomy (GTDB): domain Bacteria; phylum Patescibacteriota; class Saccharimonadia; order Saccharimonadales; family SZUA-47; genus JAUIBQ01. The sequence goes on from JAUIBQ010000025.1 coordinate 4,381, forward strand.
TGTCTTATTCTATAGTTCTTTTTACCAGATTTACTCTGCTAAAAAGACAACTAAAGAGTGAGAGCAGTCAGAGCAATCTGGCTTTACCAGTTACCCTGCACGATGAGAGAGGGCCTTTCCCACTCTCATAAGAGTAGCGTTTACCAGTGTTTAAGTTTGAGGTGTTTCTCCATCGCTAACATACTAGAGACTACGCCAATCAACACGCCAAGGAGTATCAACGAAAGTACAATCATGATCGTTGCACTCGGTGTTGTTAATAAGTTATATGTTTGCGAAAATTCTGCTGAATCAGCAACTTTAGAACCGAGGCTGTTGATGATAGTAATCACCGCAACGCTCGCGATAGATCCCGCAACCACACCGTATAATGAAGCTTCTACCAAAAACGGACCACGGATGTAATTCGGTGTTGCGCCGATGAGTTTCATGATAGAAATTTCGCTTCTGCGAGTATAAATCGCCATACGAATCGTGTTGAAAATAATCATAATCGATACCGCGGCAAGGAATGATGCAGACGCGACTGACCCTATTGTAATAAACCTATCGACTGCAGCAGCGCGCTCGATAGCTTTTTCTGCGTCAGTTTTGGAGGCATCATCACCTGTGTCCGTTTTACCAAATGCGATACGATCTATCAGTGGTGCAATATTCGCCTCCTCTGACAGCACTGATAACTCGCTTGCGCGCGAAAGATCATTGAGCCCGATTTCATACGATGGTTTCAGAAAACTAGCGCCTTCGAACAACTCTGTCGCCTGCTTAATCTCACCTCCTAGGTTCGGGTCTTCTGTCAAACGTCGCTGAGCTTCTTCAGGAGATACAAAAGTCACCGTTTCAACAAATTCGAACTCCTGAATGCGATTTGTCATAAGCTCTTGGTCTTCTTGCGTAAAGCCTTCGTTGAGAATGATAGTCGTTTTTAGTTCTTTGGAAAGCACCTCAATAGCATTTGAAGTCGTGATGTTTACTATCACTCCAAGCGCAATGATGAAGAGCGCGACGAGCATCACGGCTGTGGCCGCTATCGTCAACCACAGGTTGCGAAACATATTTAAAAAGCCTGATTTTAAGATTCGGAGCGTGGCGTACAGGTGAAAATGGCTCATACTACTAACTCACCACCTGTGAAGACGACTTAGGTGCACCTGCTTTCGCTCGGTCGCCCACGACCTTGCCATCGCGTATCGTCACAACTCGACGACGAAGCTTATTCACAATTTCCATATTATGAGTAGTAAGTAAAACGGTCGTGCCATGTTTATTAATCTTCTCTAAGACTCGGATAACGTCCCATGCGTGTTTCGGGTCGAGGTTACCTGTTGGCTCATCAGCAATCAAAATCTTCGGTTGGCGCACAACCGCTCTCGCGATAGCGACACGCTGTCGTTCACCGCCGGATAATTGATGAGGGTAGCTGTCGCCCTTTCCTTTCATACCAACAAGCTCCAGTACCTTAGGTACGGTGTGTTCAATCTCTCGGTTACTCATGCCTACAATCTCTAGTGCAAATGCGACGTTTTCAAACACAGTCTTGTTTGAAAGTAGTTTGAAATCCTGAAACACCGTGCCGATCTTTCTTCTCAAGAAAGGAATATCTTTATCACGTAAGGTTTCGTAGTCTATTCCTCCGACAACTATCTTTCCACTCGTCGGCTTTAATTCTCTCGTCAGTAGCTTCAAGAGCGTGGACTTTCCGGCACCACTCTGTCCTACTATCACAACAAATTCTTTGTTTTCGACGTGGAGATTTATTCTTTCGAGTGCTGCAGCTTGTTTGTTGTACTGCACACTTACCCTATCAAGTAAAATCATACCTCAATATTATAGCAAAGCATGAGCGAAAAAAGCACTTGGCTCTACGGAAAATAACAGTTATGCTTAGAGTAAGAAAAAACTTATGAACGAACAACTATTTGACGCGATTGCCAAATTGAGTCAAGACGGCATGCCGTCGCACAAAATCGCAGAAAAACTAATTGGTGATGGCTGGCCTGAAGATATTGTCCAGCCTGCTGTCGACCAGTGGCTCTCTGCTCAAGTACAGCAACAGCGAGCGAACGGAGCATTCAAACTATGGCTCAGTAAATACTATAAAATGGCAAAAAAATCTGTTGTCATCGTCGTCGGATTCAATCTTTTTGATACTGTGATCGCCCTGCTAAAACCATGGCCAGTGAAGATAATGGCGGATTCGGTGTTTGGTGATCAGCCAGCCTGGGGGCCGCTTGAGCCATACACCGGCACTGTTACGCTTCTTGCAATCACCTCAGCGATGACTATCAGCCTATTCATCTTCGGTAAACTATTCGGTGTCGTGCGCGATGTATACTTGCTCAAAATTGGCTTTACTCTGAATCGTAAAATCAAAGAAGAATCTTTGCGCCACATCTTACACTTACCACTGTTTCACAAAGAGCGTCTCGCTAAAGGTGACTATGTCTACCGCCAAAACGTCGTGACCGACAGTCTATCTGAATTAGTGCTTGGGACTCGCTCGGTCATCATCCAGTCATTTTTAGTCATTTTCGGCGTGCTTATTATTATGATTACGATTAATCCGCAGCTCACACTTATTTCCGTACTGCTTCTCCCTCTTCTCTATGTCACCATTAAAGTCATCGGGCCTAAGATGGGTGTTTGGGCACGAAAGTTTACAGAAAATGCATCCGAAACTTCTGCAAAAATTAATGAGTCGATTAACAACACCGAGACGATTCAAGCATTTACACTCGAAGAGCGTTCTGTCGAGAAAATCAATAAGCTGTGGAATGACAGCTACACATATAGAAGAAAAAATATGTTGTGGGGAGAACTGCTTGACGGCACAAACGGCCTACTCGTCACACTCGCTACTTCTGCTGTGATGCTTGTTGGTGGTGCTGCAGCCCTAAGAGCTGAAGTGTCGTTTGGTGACTTGCTCATATTTATGACCTACATGGGCTACCTAATAGGTCCCGTCGAACAACTCATCGACCAAGTGACTACGCGTAACCAAAAGCTCGTCGATGTCGGACGTATTTACGAAGTTATGAACGACCACGAGGGAGTTGAAGATTTACGCAAAGACCAACACATCCCTGCTCAAGTCCAAGGCACGATTGAGTTTAATAATGTTCATTATGCATACAAAGATCAGAAGATTCTAAATGGCATTAACTTCACTATCCCTCAAGGTCAAAAAGTCGGAATCATCGGCCCTTCTGGTGGTGGTAAAAGCACTATTCTAAAACTCATCCCGCTTTTCTTAGAGCCGCAACAAGGCACTGTCACAATTGATGGCTTCGACACTCAGAGTGTCTCGCTCAAAGATTTGCGTAAACAAGTTTCATGGGTCAGTCAAACGCCTCAGCTGTTCAATGAAGATATCTTCGAGAATCTACTCGAAGGAGATCGTGATAGATTCGTTTCAGATGAAGAGCTTGTCGATGCCGTAGAAGTTTCTAACATTACAGAGTTTGTCTCCAAGATGCCGATGGCATTCCGTACACCCGTAGGTGAAGATGGCGGTAGTTTAAGCGGTGGTCAACGCCAGCGAATCTCCATAGGACGAGCTCTAATTAAAAATGCTCCGATTATCTGTCTTGACGAGCCGACAGCAGCACTGGACGTAAAAAGCGAGAACTACATTCGTGATTCGTTAAGCCAGATGATCCAGGGCAAAACTGTCGTCATGGTGACTCACCGTAAGCCACTACTTGATCTCATGGACATCATTTATGTGCTTGATAATGGCCAGCTGACTGACGTACATAATCTCGGTGGTCTCGAAACCTACCTAGCTAAGCTCGAAGGCTTAGAGATAGAGAGTGCTCAAGCAGAGATGTCACAAGAAGATACAGATATTGATCCTGAGTGGGTTAAAGAATATATGTCGATGTATATGCAAGAAAACGAAGAGTTTACGCCAGTATCTAGTGAGCAACAGGTGGAAGCCCAGCAAGAATTACCACAAAATAACACGTACCAGCCACCCGTACAAACAGCGCAAGACCAACAACCTATACAGAGTGGTGAAGTGATTAAGCCACAAACCCCACCGGACGAATCCGATGAGGTTGAGATAAAGCTACATTAAAATACACTGCTAGGTGCTAGGAAGGTTTGAGTCACTTAGTTATCTAACTTAAGGGAGAGACGGCAGGCCAGCAGAACCTGAAGTGTTATTTCTAACGTGTGAACCTGCAAGCCCTATTGAACTTGATTCTTGTCCTAGAGAGGAAGGATTGTTGTTGGCTCCATCTATGCGAGCTGCAGACAGTGCTCCTTCTCCATTAGAGAGGTCTCTAATCTTGCTAACTATTCCACTACTTATTTTCATTTCCCCGGGCTTTGATAAGCCAACATGACCGTTTTGCATCTTATAAGTGTTGTCCATTTGCGACAACTCTTCTTTCATGTTTTCGTAGATCTTCCACGCCTCTTGACCGCTTAACTGTTGGCCATTTTCTGCGGCGATGTCTTGTATCATCTTTGTGACGGAGCCACCTTTGGCTACATACACCTTTTCTGACCCACTGCCACTAGTCTGCGATGCGAGAGTTTCCCCTCTACTACTTGCAGCTAATGACTCAGAGAAAGATCCTGATGAGCTAACGCCTGAGTCTTCTTTGTCGGTGCCTGCGGTTGTTCTTACTGTCTTATAGTGACGATTTGATTCTGACCTTGCATTCTGCGCAGTTTCGTTACCTACGAAGAGCTCTCTGTCTGCTGAATTTTCAGCGCCTACGGCTGCTGATGCGACGTCGCCTTCATTGTCCTCACTAGATTGGACAGAGCTTTCTTCCACCCCTGAATCCGATGAACCCTCTTCAGCGTCTACGAGACTCTCGGCGGCGCTTCTGACTTCTTCGCTAACACTACTTGAGTCAAATCCTGGCTCCCATGTAGCAGCGAGGATCTGTTTTTCTGTATCGCTAAGTTTGTCGTACTCTGCGTGTAGCGCAGCAACCTCATCCGGGTCTTGTCCTTTCGCATGAGTAAAATCGACAGACCCGTCTGGGTTAAACCCTAGTCCTAATCGACCCATCTCTTCGTGAAAATCTTTCAATTCTCGTTTTTCTGCTTCTGTAATAACTGATGATGGAGTAAACTGTACGCTCGGCTCTCGCAGCTCGCCGTATTTATCGAGGTCGGGTGCTTTTGTGCCTGTTCTCCGCTCAGTCTCATTCGTTTCATTCGTCGGCTCGGTAGTTGCGTCACCTCGAGTCGCAGTTGTTGACACAGTCGCTACTGGCGCTGGTGCTGGCTTTGGTTCTGGCGCTTGGTAGTTGAATTCTACGACCTTCCCGCCCGCTACTAATTTATTGTCTGGCTCTCCACCCATTCGCTTAAGTTCTGTGTCGATCATGGATTGACTGACGACGCTTGG
>JAUIBQ010000005.1 GCA_030427445.1 bacterium
AGATCTGTCAGATGGTTTAAAGATAAAATGGTGCCTCGTAAAGTAATTGATGATGCTCTTAAAGTTGCACGTCAATCACCTACGGCTTGCAACAGGCTCCCTTATGAATTTAGAATATTCGACGATCCAGAACTAGTAAAAAAAGTATCTAATACTCCTTTTGGAACGGGTGGCTACGCAGATAATATTCCTATCATAGCTGTTGTGGTAGGAAAGTTAGACTCTTACTTTAGTGCACGTGATAGACACGCTATTTACATTGATAGCTCACTTGCAGTTATGAGTTTCGTCTATGCATTACAGGTTCAAGGTGTATCTACATGCTTAATAAATTGGCCTGACTTTGAACCCTTAGAGCATAAAATGCAAAAATTATTGAAGCTAGACATCAATGAGCGACCTATCATCCTAGTTGCAATAGGGTATGCCGATGATAAAGAGCTAGTACCTCGTTCAACAAAGAAAGAAATAGATACTATTAGAAGGTTCAATTTTGAATAAGAAACTCACAAAAAACCTCCTCTCACTGATGGTGCTCCTCTCTGTTGCATATTTTTTTATCGACAGGCTTCGGAGTAATTGGGCGAACATAGAAGCTGAAACAAATTTAACCCCTTCTGTGTGGTCCTTGGCCGCAATATTATTGTTTGTTTCGGCTGTGGTTGTTTCAGGATTATTGTGGAAAAGAGTTTTGCTTTACGTGGACAGTAATATCGAACTGGATGACATCGAGGCTGTGAGAGTGCACTCAGGGGCATGGCTCCTGAAGTATATACCAGGACAGGCAGGTGCAGTAATGTATAAAGTTACATGGGCTCAGAAAAATAATTTCAAGAAACAGTCAGCAGTAGTTTCCTTTATATTAGAGAATTTATATCTAACAATCGCGTCACTAGCAATTCCGTCTATACTACTATTGCTATATGAAGACTACAGGACCTCAGTTCAATTGCTTTTAATTTCTGCTGCTGTTGCATCAATGATATTAGTCTTTAGTTCAAAGGTATTGTCAAAATTTATAAAGGCAACTTCTTCAAAGATAAAAAAAATAAATATTGAGAATATTGGAAATTACAGCTTTAATCATATAGATACAATAAAATTTTCACTTATGTATTTAGCACCCAGAGCAATAAACGGTTTAGGGTTTGTCGCTGTAAGTGCTTCATTATTCTCGGCAGGGATAGAGCATACATTACCCCTCATATCTGCATATACTGTTGCTGGAATAGTCGGCATATATGCGATCTTTGTTCCTAGCGGAATAGGTGTCAGAGAGGCAGTAATAGTTGCTTTAGTGGGACCAATTATCGGTATAGATCAGGCGATCCTTCTCTCTTTGGTAGCTAGACTATACGCCACTATCTCTGACGGTGTATTAGCCTTAGTTTACTTTATTATATATGGCAAAATGAGAGGAATAAAAGCATGAAATATGTACTTATAGCAGCTACTTTCTCAGGCAACAAAGGTGCAGCCTCTATGCTTGAAGCAGCTATACAGACAATTAGCGCGAGAGACACAAAAGCACAATTCAGTGTATTCACGGTGTATCCAGAAGCAGACAAAAGATTTAATTCTTATGAAAATGTAGAAATATTTAATGCCAAGCCACTTTATCTTGGGGCTGTAATAAATCCCATGTCTTTACTATATAAAATATTTCCACCTTTACGATTTCTCATCAGAAAAAATAAAGAAGTAAATGCTCTAGTGAAATCTGATGTATTAGTTGACTTAGGGGGGATCACGTTTGTAAATGGTAGGGAAAAATTCCTTATATATAATGTTGCCACAATTTTACCCTCATTGATACTTGGGAAGAAGGTAGTGAAGGCTTCTCAAGCTATGGGCCCCTTTTCTGGGATTAATAGAAGGATAGCATGTATATTTTTGCCTAGAGTGCATTCAATACACGCACGGGGAGCTATCACCCGAGCGTATATAGATACGCTTAAACTAGATAATGTAGTCGATTCAACCGACTATGCTTTTTTACTAGAGGCCAGTGATGATGAAAAAAATAAGGCCAAAAAGACATTGAAAAAATACGGATTTAACAAAGAACTCGAAAAAGTTGGTTTCATGCCAAGTGAAGTAATTTATAAAAAATCCTTAAAATCTGGTAAGGACTACATTGGATTCTGTGTTGCAACAATAGAACAGCTCTTAAAGGATAATAGACAGGTATGGTTAATGGCTTACAGTGCTCGATCTGGAACAGATGCAAGACATAATAATGACTTACCAGTGTGTAGAGAGATCGCACGAGCAATTGATAGCGAAAATCTAATTTTTATAGACGATGAACTTTCCGCTCAGGAACTAAGAATTATAATTGGCAAGATGGATATCATTATAACCTCAAGATTTCATGCAATGATAGCATCATTGAGTACAGCCACAATCCCCCTTATTATTGGGTGGAGTCATAAATATGCCGAGATAATGAGCATGTTTGATATAGAATTCTTGGCACTTGATTCGAAAGAGCTGGACACTAAGAGAACAATGAATTTGGTTCAAAGAGCGTTTGATGAAAGATTAAAACTAAAACAACAGATTTTAAAAACTCTTCCAAAGATTATAAAAAGCGCAGACGTACAGGTTCACAGTATTACCGGACAATAGCTAACGTGACTTGTTTTGTTTCAATTTAGGTTAAGGAATTTTTTTTAACTTTTTCTAGGATATTTTCACTAATAATTCTATTAGTTTTGATAAGGTCTGCTATCACACCAAGCACACAGAAAAGTAGTCCTGCTGTGAAGAGTGCTACTCCCAGTAGTAGTGATTGGATGTGTTGACCTGGATTTTGATCTCCGACTGTGAGAATGAGATATCTCACGAAAGGAATTGCGCTAATTAGTAAAAGTGACAAACCGGGGACGACAAACACCTTTAGAGGCTCATGCATGAAATAGCTTTTCGCAATAACTCGTCCAGATTTGTACATATGCTGCCAGATGTTTTTAAACAATCTTGATTTACGAGTAGGGGGATTAGTAGTCACTGGAACAGACGAGATAGCCATCCGTTTACGACCTGCATGAATGATGCTTTCAGTGCAGTAGCTAAATGAGTTTACTATATGCATCTTGATAGCTGCTTCTTTAGAATAAGCTCTGAAGCCACTGACCGTGTCAGGAACATTTGTGTTAGCTGCTTTATTTACAACCCATGAGCCAAACTGCTGCATCATTTTCTTAAATGTACCAAAGTGCGCGATTGTTCCTGTCTGCCGGTCACCAATAACTATATCAGCTTCACCGTCTAAAATTGGTTTCGTGAGTTTAGGGATATCAGCTTGAGGATACTGATTGTCTCCGTCTGTGTTTACAATCACATCTGCGCCATGTGCCAATGCGTAGTCAAGCCCATCTGTGAATGACCGTGCTAAACCTTGATTCGTTCTGTGATGAACAAAATGCTTCACGCCGAATTTCTTGGCTACTTTTACCGTTTCGTCTGTGGATCCATCATTAATAATTAAGATTTCAACGCTTTCAAAACCAGGCACCTTTTTTGGTATCGTTTTAAGCACATCTGGGAGCGTTTCCTCTTCATTTAGACATGGGATTTGTACAAATAATTTCATTTCAACCTCTTCCAACTCCTATGTATTGTAAACCAGCGCTCTCTATATCTAAAGGGTTCAAGACGTTTTGTGCATCAACTATAAGCGAACCGGCCATTTTTTTGCTGATATCCTTCCATTTTAGCTCTCTAAACTCTGGCCATTCAGTTGTGATGAGCACAGCGTCTACACCAGTAATGGCTTCATCGACTGAGCTACAGGGCTTGACTGTCTTCCTGAGATCTTCAGATGCTTCCTCATTTGCTTGGGGGTCATAAGCGCAGACGCTAGCACCTCTCTTATCGAGTATGTTTGCCAGATTAACACCAGGAGACCTGCGGGCATCGGACGTACCTGCTTTGAAGGCTAGTCCAAGTACTGCAATCTTTTTACCTTCAAAACTTCCGAGCGCATTTTGAGCTTTTTCGGCTATGTACCCAGGCATACTAGCATTTATGTCTGTTGCTGCAGTCATAATGGGCATCTCAACACCGTAGTGAGTTGCGCTTGAGATAAGCCCTGAGACATCTTTCGGGAAACATCCACCACCATAGCCACGACCTGCGTTGAAGAATGCGCGTCCAATTCTACGGTCAGCTCCAACGGCATCCATGACATCAACAACATTTGCGCCAGAGGCGTCTGCAAGCTTGGCGATGTTATTTGCGAAAGATATCTTGAGGGCCAAGAAAGCGTTAGCAGTCACTTTTATGAGTTCCGCACTTTCTAAATTAGCCTCAATGTATTGTCCAACTGGCGCATTCTCTTTCCATCTATCATCAAGCTCAGCAAGTTTCGCAATATCGTCTCTGTTTTTCTCGATATCTTTATAGACATTTATAACAGCTTTACGCGCCTTTTCACTTGGTCCGCCTACAACAATACGGTCAAAGTACAGCGTGTCTCCGACTGCCGTTCCTTCACGAAGAAATTCGGGGTTTGAGGTGTAGTTTTCTGGATGTTTCAGAAGTTTTGATGCTTCTTTGCCCGTACCGACTGGGACGGTACTTTTTTGGACATATACTGCATCATCTTGCATGAGTTTTGAGGCTGTTTCTGCGGAAGAGAAAACATAGCTGAGATTAGAGCTCCCGTCTGGATTATCGGGTGTGCCTACACAAGAGAAAATCACAGAAGACTCTTTCACACCATCGTAATCTGTAGAAGGAATGAGATTTCCATCGTCTACTGCTTTTTTGATAAGTGGATTGATGCCTTCCTCATAAAAAAAAGATTTACCGGATTTAAGGACGTCAATTCGCTTAGGGTTGATGTCGATAAGATGGACTTTGTACCCTGCAATTGCTGCAATTGCTGCGGTTGTCACACCCACATACCCAGACCCAATCACTGAAATTATCATAATCTATATTTTAACAAAATTGGATGAAGGGTTTGGTATAGTAGAGGTACTATGATTGTATGCATTATTGCGGGGGGTAGTGGGACAAGGCTATGGCCTCTATCTACTTCCGAGTACCCAAAACACTTATTAAAAGTAAATGGTGACGATAGTTCACTATTACAAAATACATATAAACGAGCGAAAGAAATAGCAGACCATGTGTATGTTGTTACAGAAATGGGGCATGCCCACCACATCAAAAATCAGCTACCTGAACTCACAGATGACAATTTTGTAGTAGAGCCTGCAAGACGAGGTACAGCTAGCTGTATTGTCGCAGCGTTAGCTCATGTATCTAAGCGTCATGATAAAGAAGAGCCTGTGGCGATTCTATCTGCAGATCACTACATTAGAGACCTTGTTGGCTTTACACATAGTTTTCGTATAGCCGAGGATGTTTCAAAGAGTGAAGGCAGAATAGTATTAGTTGGAGTAGAACCTGATCATCCTGCAACAGGATTTGGATATATCCAGAAGGATGGTATTTTTGATGAAGATAGCCTTGTGTACAATGTACACTCGTTTAGAGAAAAACCAGACTATGACACAGCAAGGTCTTATGTAAAAAGTGGTAAATACTTATGGAACTGTGGCTACTTCGTCGGCTCAGTAAAGACATTTACTGAAAAAATGAAAGAGCACTCAGAAGAGCTTTTCTCTAATTTTAAAAAACTCTCTGACGCAAGCGATGATTCATACAGAGATGTATATTTGGCATTTGAGAACGATACAATCGATTATGCATTGATTGAAAAAGTTGATGATCTTTTGGTGGTTCCAGCGAGTTTTGACTGGATGGACTTGGGATCTTACGGTGATCTTCATAAAGCTGTAGGTGCCGATGAAAAAGGCAACTATGTTGGAAAAGGCAATGTTGAGCTTGAGGACGTAGATAACTGTTATATAGAAAATCACGAAGATAAGCCTGTCGCAGTTGTGGGCCTCGATAATGTTGTCGTCATAAACACCAAAGACGGAATTTTAGTAGCACGAAAAGACCTAGGCCAACAAGTCGGGGTTGTCGCGAAGCGTATAGCAAAGAAAGGTGAAGAAAGTGCCTAAGCAGGTTATAGCATTTGATCTTGATGACACATTAGCAATATCCAAAGGTGCAGTTACTGATAGAATGGCTGAACTTTTGTCGAAATTACTTAGACACAAACAGGTCTGTATTATTTCTGGCGGTAAGTTTGAGCAGTTTTTAACTCAAGTTATTGAAAGACTTGAAGTTGAAAGACATTATCTCCTTAATCTACATGTTTTACCAACCTGTGGAACTCGTTATTACCAGTATGATGACGCGAAGCAAGAATGGAAACCGATATACAAAGAAGATTTGCCTGATGACAAAAAAGAAAAAATATTGAACGTACTGGAGTCGAGTGCAAAAAAACTAGGTATTTGGAGAGAAAAAACCTGGGGGCCAATCATTGAAGATCGACTCAGCCAGATTACGTACTCAGCTCTCGGCCAACAAGCACCACCAGACGAAAAGTATAAGTGGGCTGAAGAAAATGCAGACTTAAAAAAAGAATTTCGTAATGAGTTAGCTGAACTACTCCCTGATTTGGAAGTGCGTCTTGGAGGCTCCACATCCGTAGACATTACATTGCCTGGTATTGATAAAGCCTACGGCATGAAGAAGTTGATGGCAGAACTTGAAGTTGGAATAGATGACATCTTATTTGTAGGTGACAAGCTTGAAGAAGGCGGGAACGACTATCCTGTAAAAGCACTTGGCATAGACACTATAGCAGTAGAAAAGTGGGAAGATACACAGTTTGTAATAGAAACACTTAACAAAGTCGGGTAAGTTGTATGACTAAAGAAGAAGTATTAAAACAAGTTAAAAAAGAGCTTGTGATGGCTAAGAAATACACATTAGCTGATGTCGATGAGCTTAAGCCCTGGGGTGCTTACTATCGACTTGCAGACGAACACGCCGAACAATTTGTTGCAGAGTATTTCCCTGGACGAACCGTAGAAGAACTAGGTCAAGGTGGCAGTCTGAGTCCAAAGTTTCTTATATTTGAGCCAGGTAAAAAACTCAGCTTTCAATACCATCACAGAAGAGCGGAGATATGGCGAGTTATTTCAGGCAGATTGACGGCTACAATAACCGATAAAGATGAGGAAGGTGAATATACGACATACACAGCTGGAGACGAACTGTCATACGGTGCGGAAATGCGCCATCGTGCTGGTGCTCCAGAAGATGGAGAATGGTGTGTTGTTGCAGAGATTTGGCAACACACTGATCAAGAAAATCCGACAGATGAATCGGACATAGTTCGCTTAGTCGATGATTTTGGGAGGGCCTAATATGACAACAGACTCATTACTTACTTTACGTACTTTCACTGAAGATAATATGCCTACACTTGATGTTGTGACTTTGGGTGCACTTGAGTTGCTTTCTCAAAAGAACCTACCAAAGCTCGACATACCATATAAGCATCCAATCGTTGTCGGCTCAGGCAATGCGGAAGTAGCGGGAAGGATTATATTTGAGAGCGTTGATGCAATATTTGCCTCAGAGAGCACAGTAGACGCAAAGCTGGAGATAGAATCAGTCGATGGCGTAGTGCTTTTGTCTGCTTCAGGTAGTAAACACGCACCAATTATCGCTAACAAAGCAAGAGAGAAGGGACTTCCTGTAACTTTAGTCACAAATAACGAAGAAAACCCTACGAAAGAGGCAATGGCAGATTACAGTGGATACGCGCAATTTGTGTACCCGAAAAATAGGGAACCGTATACTTACAACACTTCGACATATATGGGTATGATTTTAGGGGGCAGTGGTGAGAGTGCATCGGAAATCGAAGCATTTATTGAAGAGTACATCTCCACGATAACCTTCCCTGATTTTAGTCAGTATCAAAAATATTACCTCATTGTTCCTCCGCACTTCTCAGGCATCACATCGATGTTACAAACGAAATTCATTGAGCTTTTTGGCCGTGAAATTGCTCGAGATGTAAGCACCTCTGAACTTATGAAGCATGCTACCACTGTCGTACCCTCTAAAGAATTATTTATCTCATTTGGTGATGTTGAGAACGTTTGGGGTGAGCCTGAAGATAGGTTACACATACCTCTCCCTAACGCTGCAGGCTACGGTGCTATGATGGCGATAGGGTATTACGTTATAGGACAGATCCAAAAAGAGTATAGTCACTATTTCCAAGACAATATTGTAGAGTATTGCAAACGTGCCTCTGAGTCGTTTAGGTCTTCAATATCACCAATAGTTGAGTGATTTCACGCCGTTTGACCATTTAACTTCTTAGGATTTCACCGCATTTTATTCTACAGTGACTGATTTTGCGAGATTTCTGGGCTTGTCTATATCTCGCCCAAGCTCTTTTGCTGCGTGGTAGGCAAACAAATAGGTGGCTACTGAGCTGAGCAGTGGTTGAAGTGGTTCGATAGTTTTTGGTATGACGATTATGTCTTGTGCGAGTTTTGCCGATGGCGAGTTCTTGTCGTCTACTAGTGTAACGATTTTGCCGTTGCGTGCATGAATCTCTTGCATGTTGCTGAAAGATTTTTCATCCATGTCGTTACTGAGAGCGATGGCGAACGTTGGGAAACTTTCATCAATCAATGCGAGTGGCCCGTGTTTCATCTCGCCACCAGCAAAGCCTTCAGCGTGTATATAGCTAATTTCTTTAATCTTCAACGCGCCTTCCATGGCGACAGGATAGGCGTAGCGCCGGCCTATGTAGAGGAAATCATTGTGGTGCGCATACTCCTTGGCTATTTTTGCTATGTCTTTTTCTAGTTTTAATACTTCTTCAATTTGCTGTGGGATGACATTGAGCGCTTTGACCACTTCAGAAAACTTCGGATAGTTTTTTGCAAGCTTTAGCGCAATTAATACAAACACGGTGACTTGTGCGACGAATGCTTTGGTGCTGGCAACTGCTTTTTCTGGACCTGCATGACAGTAGACGCCTGCATCTGTCATACGAGCTAGCGTGCTTCCAGGTGCGTTGACGATACCAAGTTTTAAGATGCCCGAGCCCTCTAGTTTCTTGAGAGCAGCGATAGAGTCTGCTGTTTCACCAGATTGCGAGACAACGAGCACAGCGGTGCTTCGCGAGAGAGGTTCTTGTCGGTAGCGAAACTCACTAGCTTGTTGCACCTCGACTGGTATGCCGGCAATTTCTTCGAGCAAATATTCACCGACCATACCAGCGTAGTAACTAGTGCCACACGCTATGATGATGATGCGATCAATGAACTGTAGCTGGTCTTCGACGAGCTCAAGTCCGCCAAGTTTTACGATCTGTTCATCCGCACGCAAACGACCGAGCATCGCTGAACGTACCGTCGCGGGTGTTTCGTGGATTTCTTTGCTCATAAAGTCAGGGAAGTCGCCCAAGTCGCCGTCTCCGCTATCTATTTCGATAACTTCAGTGGCTCGTTCAATAGACTTTTTGGTAGTAATGTCGACGATACGGTAGCCCTCAGTGTTTACGACTGCGATTTCACCGTCTTCTAAGAACACGACATCTTGTGTGTGCCCTGCGACAGGTAATGCATCTGAGCCAATAAAAAGCTCATCTTTGCCTACTCCTAGAGCAAGTGGGCTTGAAAGCTTCGCAGCATAGAGGTTTTCTGAGTCATGTGAACTTAGTAGTACAAGCGCATACGCTCCACGCAGTGTTTGTACCGCTGCCTGGAATGCACTTAGGACGTTGCCTGTTTTTTGATAATGGAAATGGACAAGGTTTGGCACGACTTCAGTGTCTGTATCGGAGTAGAATTCGTAGCCCTGTTTGCTTAGAAATTCTTTGATCTCCTCGTAGTTTTCTATGATACCGTTATGAACTACATAAAACTCTTTACTCTTGTCGTGATGTGGGTGAGTATTTCGCTCCAGAACTCCACCATGGGTCGCCCAGCGCGTATGGCCGATGCCTACTGAACCATGAACAGGACGTTCAGCCTCTTCTTTACGTAAATGTTCAACCCTGCCAACTGTTTTTGCAGTGCTGATTTTTTCTTTATTTAATACAGCGATGCCGGCTGAGTCGTACCCACGATACTCAAGAGTCTCTAAACCATCTAAAAGATAGTCCTTAGCTTCATTTTTACCGATGTATCCTACGATTCCACACATTAACTCTTAACTCCTATATTATTTCTTACGCAATTTACTAAAATGAAATGTGTCACGTCTTCAGTTTTTTCGCCCCTATTTCTGTACTCGTTAAGAGTGACACGACTTGTTATGTGATTTATGATTGCCTGTTGACCAATTTCTAAAGGGAAAACCAAGAATGCTTGTGCTGATGGGATTTCTCCCATGTAAAATCCATTCGGAATGTTACTTAATGCATTAGCCCATCTTGATCGGTGAATTCGAGTGTATTCAGCTCGTTGACTTAGCGCACGTTTTGCGAGGCCATAATCCTCTAGCGGTGAAGGTATATCAGACAGTAAAGAATAAGCCGCATCTAATTCTAGCCTACACTCTTTTGGAGCAACATCTTGAACCATCTTGCCAGCGCTTAAGACAGCATCTACCGAATCAAAGCCTACAATTAGTGCATCTTCTCCTTCATGGGATATAGGTAAATCGCGAATAGCCTCTGGTAATCTACGCGCGTTAATGTGAGGGGGAACTTCTTCATTGGTCTCAAGCCCCCTAGTAAAAACGTATGATTGACTGCTCATGAATACTTTCTTTATATTTGATGTGAATAAAGAATACTCAACGAATACCACGTAATCATCGTTTTATTTGCAACGGTCTAAGGTGTTGTCAGATCATTTTTTCTAGTAGTATTAGAACAATATCGAGGTGTTAGAAATTTGTTTATACAAAATTTACAACGATTTTGTAAGGGTTATTTGTGTGAGACTGCTTTTGCAATCGTGTTTATCATGCTGCTTCGGAAGTTTGTGATAGAAAAACGCTCTGCATTTTCTAGGAGTGCTTGGCGGTTGTAGAGCTTGTAGTTAAGGGACTTCATGGCAGAAGTAAGGGACTCGATGGATTGTTTTTCAAAGAATTCTCCAGTCACACCTTCTTCCACGATATCCAGAGCTCCACCAGCTCGATATGCGAGTACGGGCACTCCTGCGGCTTGTGCTTCTGCTGCGACGATACCGAAGTCTTCAACATTGGGGAAGAGGAAAAACTCGGCCTTTGCTAATGTTTTTACGAGTTTATCGTGTTCAAGACGTCCAGGAAATGAAATAGTTGGGCCGGCCATCGCTTTAAGTCGTGGTGTCTCAGGACCAGAGCCAACAACTGTCAGTGGAACTTGGAGTTCATTGCATGCTTTGATGGCTAAGTCGAAGCGTTTGTGAGCAACGTGTCGGCCATAGACGATAAAACCTGAGCGTTTTTCCTCTGGCTTTGCGTGGAAAGCCTCAGTATCCACTGGAGGGAAAACGACGTCTGCGTCTTTTTTGTAGTATTTTTTAATATCATTTTTGATATGTGTAGAGTTGGCGATGAAATAATCAACATGTTGAGCTGCTTTAAAGTCCGATTTCCTCAGTGGCTTGAATAGCAATTTAAGTCCTACTCGAACTATTGGGTCGAATGCTCCGAACCCTGGGCGGTTCATATACTCATCATATTTTGCCCATAGGTAGTGAGGGGGTGTATGACAGTAGTTGATATGGATCTGCTCAGATCGGCGCTTTTTGACTTGCTTTGCGTGGCCTGAACCGCTAGAGCTTATGATGATGTCGTACTCTGAGAGATTGAGGGATTTAAACCACCAGATTTGCAGGACAGACGTGAAGCGTCGGAGTTTATTAAATGGCCATTTTTGCAAATAGCCAGTGACGACCATGTTATCTAACTTTTTACGCCATTCGTCAGAGCAGTAACTCGTGTAGATTGGTGCTTCTGGGTAGAGGACGTGGAGCTGCTCAACGACTTTTTCTGCACCACCGCCATACAACCAATCGTGTATGATGACGACGTTGCTAGTCGTTTTCATTGCTGAAAATCCTGTTTAGTACTTGTGCGAATGTTTTGCCGAGGATAATGACGTCGAGCAAGAAGCTCCAGTTTTGTGCGTAGTACATGTCCAGACGGCGGCGCTCTTCAAAGTCTATGTTCTTACGACCTGAGACAACTGCCAGCCCTGTGATGCCAGGCTTTACACTCAATATGACGTTCTTCTTTTTGTAATAATCCATCTCCTCGGGTACGAGCGGGCGAGGACCGACGAGCGACAAGTCACCCTTAAGCACATTAAAAAGCTGAGGCAATTCATCGAGTGATGTTTTGCGCAGGAATTTACCAATTTTACTCACGCGAGGATCGTTATCAAGTCGGTCTCCGTTCGCTCGGTATTCTTTGGCTAGCTCTGGTTTGCCAAGCTTTGTAAATGCTTCTTCTGGCGTAAGTCCGCTTAGTCCATTTACATGAGTTCTGAACTTAAATAGTTTTATCTTCGAGTTGTAGCGTGACAGTCTGGTTTGCCTAAATACAGCTTTGCCGTCTCCAATAATTGTAATCATAAGCCATATCAACGCTAGGAAAGGTAACGCGAATATCGTGACGATTACCCCTACCGAGAAATCAAACAAACGTTTAAAGATTCTACCCCAGCCTGTAAGCGGTGTTTGGTGCACGCTAATTGTTGGGATGTTTTGGAAGAGTTCAACTTCAAGGTTTCCAACAAACAATTTACTATTGCCGGGTACGAAACGGTAGCCAATATGGTTTGTCTGAGCGAAAGTGAGTATCTCGTCGTTTTTCTGCTCATCGGAGTAAAGTTCAGTTTGAATAATGGCATGGATGGATGGTGTGTGGAGTGTTTCGATAGCTTGCTCAAACGTTGCGAAATGCTTGTTATCAGAAAGATGTTCTACGGTAGTTCGGCGATTTGCAACTACACCGACGACTTTGTAACCTCCACTTTGATTTTGGAGATTGAGCAAAAGTTCATCTGTAATATTTGTGTTACCGACAACAAGGAGATTTGTAACACCACGGCCTGCACGGTATCTGAAACGGAAAATGATACGAATCAGCGTGCGGAAGAATAGTGTAAGAATAAATGAGAGTGCGAGGCCGTAGACGACCACTAGTCGAGCTGGGAAAATTGCACGGTCGAGAATGTACTCAGCAGAAATCAAAAACTGAATACCAATAACTGAACCGACAAGCAGTAATGCTGCTTCACGGATGCGGTTATCAAAGTTACTGGTGCGATATAGGCCAAGCAGCGCAAAGATGAAAATCCACACACCCAAGAGTAGAGCGATGATAAGGGCATACTCATTTGCAGCGACGGTCTCAACGAGTGAGCGATCGTCGATTTTCACTCGGATAATGTATGCTCCAATAAATGAAAGAAGTAGGGCGGTAAAGTCACTTATGAGAAGAGTGATGTTGTAGAGTAAAGAGTTAGCGCGTTTCATCGTGTTGAGGTCTATTTTAACAGATTGCTTGCTTAGGAATTAGACTATTCCCTTTTAGTGTTTGCTTTTTGTTCGAGGGAGGGGTAGACTAACCATAAGCAAAAAATATGAAAATTACTAAAAAAAACAAAAAATTACTTATCCAGTTCGCGGAATATATGGTTAGTGGCGGAGTCTGGTTTTGGTCTGGTTATGTATTAATTATTCTACTTGATGAGCCACTAGGCTTGTTTTGGGCAAACCTGATTGGAAATGCAGTCGGTATCACACTTAACTTTACTATAAATCGACTGTGGGTATTTAATACGAAGCGGCCTGAAGAGCTTCATGAAACTGCGGGTCGATACATTGTCTACACAGCACTTAACGCGTTCTTGCTTAACTATTTGATTTTGTACGCGCTTGAAGAATACGTGGGATTGGGTCCGGAGATAGGACAGTTTATCGCGAGTGGATTCTTCACGATTTGGAACTATTTCTGGTACAAGGTATGGGTGTTCAAGGGCAAGCCAAAACCTAAAGGGAAAATTGTACGAAGAGATAAGGCTAAGCGCAAAAGAAAGGCAAAACGATGAGCGAGTCAAAAAAACGACCAACAAAGAAACAATACGAACTACTTTCGTTTATAGATGAGTTCATCAAAGAGCACGGCTATAGCCCGAGTTATCGAGAGATCATGCGCGGATGTAATTACACATCAGTTGCGACTGTTGCACTGCATGTCGGAAACCTAGTTAAGCGTGGTCATATAGTCAAGAAAGATAACTCCGCACGCTCGCTTGAAGTCGTGAAAAGCGATGAAACTGCGCAGAATATCGTGCAAAAAGAAGTTGACCACGCCAAGAAGCTTGTTGAAGAGATTGAGAAGCGATTGAAGCAGTTCGAGCAAGAAGCTTCTCAGGAAGTGTTGGATGAAGTCTATGTGCTAGTCGGAGCTCTGAAGGTGCTCGGTCATGACGACCACGCATACGAGTTCGCGACGGAGCTACATAAACTAAAGTAAGTAATAGAAGTATACTTACTGGCAATTGGCGATTGAGCTAAATTGTGTTGAGCCTGAAGGCCAAGAACTTAGAAAGAAACCATTTAGCCGGTAGTAATGTGCTGAATCCCAAATTAAGTAATCGTTATGGATTTGTGACGCATATGCTTGTCCCGATTTCCATTGGCCATTATCTGCTGGTCCAGCAGTCAACTGTCCTACGGAGCCAACTCCTGGGCGGTAAATGCTAGAGTTGAATCGAACACTGGTGTAAGTTACTGAGCTAGTTGGTGAATTTGATAAGAGTGCTACTCGGACATCCCATAGTGGGCCAAATCCTGAGTTTACGTATTTTTTACATATAAGCGTCAAGCCGGCATGTGAGTCATTTAGTGTCGTCCAGCCTGCTATTGCAGAGGTTTTACTTTGATAAATAAGTAACGAAGATGCCATCATTAATAGACTGACTACGATAAACAGTACACCTTTATTTAGTTTATATGCTGCGTGCATTATGCCTCCTCTTTTAATATCCTTACACTTACTTTATAAAAATTGTAATTCTGTAACCGTGATGTTTGTTACATAATCAATAATTCTGCTATTCTCAGACAATAAATAGGGGTAAAAGTTGAAGAGAGAAATTATGCGGAAGAGAAGAGTGGTTGCCTTTTTTGTGCTTGCTATCGTGTTTTTGTTGAGTGTGTTTGCCTCAAATCCTGCTCCAGTTGAAAGCCCTGTTAAACAGGAGATAAACGATGTATTGGCTGCACAAAGTGAATTGGCGAGTGATGTTCTTGATAGTTTGGAAGTAAAGGGTAGAGCGCCGAAGACAGGGTATTCACGCGGTCAGTTTACTGACGGCTGGGCGACGATTGATGGTTGTGATGTGAGGAATCGAATTCTGAGTGCTCAGCTTATGCAAATCGAGATAGATGAAGATGAGTGTTCTGTGCTAGCCGGTGTTCTCGATGACCCGTATTCAGGTAATCAACAGGTTTTTATCCGTGGGGAGATGACGAGCTCCAAAGTGCAGATAGACCATGTCGTCGCACTGAGCGATGCGTGGCAGAAAGGTGCACAGGAAATAACTGATTTAGAGCGACTGGCATTTGCTAATGATTCTCTTAATCTTTTAGCAGTGAACGGTCCACTTAACCAACAGAAAGGCGACTCAGATGCTGCGAGCTGGTTGCCACCCAACACTTCGTTTCGGTGTCAGTATGTTGCACGACAGATTGCTGTGAAAGCGAAGTATCACCTTTGGGTAACAGACGCCGAGCAAGCAAGTATGAGACGAGTGTTAAACAATTGTCCGGAGCAAGTATTGCCATATGCTGAGTGAGTTTCTTGAGAAGAAGCTTCACATTTCTTGGGTTATAACATTTGGTGCACTCGCGTTTCTTTTCGGTGTGATACTTTCTCTTGTATTTAGCGGGTTTGGATCAGTTGAGTGGCTGGTAATATCACTTTGCTTGCTGGGTATTTCACTCATAAAACCAACAATACTAAAAATAGTATCTGTAGTTTTGGGTGGATTATTGTTTGGACTTTACCGAGGTGGCGTAGAACTTGAAGTTCGTAGCGGATTAGACATATATTTTAATGAAACGGTCATCATAGAAGGGTTTGTGTCAGATGATCCAACTATCGCGCTTGATGGGGACACGAGACTTGTAGTGGATGTCGTGAGTATAGATGATGAACAAGTGCCTGCAGAGCTATGGGTGTCCGTACCTCAAACTTCTACAGAGTTACCCGATGTGAAACGCTCCGATACGATACGATTTCAAGGGAGAATCGAACCTGGATTCGGTACATTTGAAGGAGCGGTATATCGTGCTAATTTAATCGCAGTAGTGAGAACTCCTTACATCGATGTTGCACGTGATGTTCGTGATGACTTCGCTTCACATGTAAGCGAGCAGGTGACGAGTCCAGAGAGTGACTTAGGAAACGGATTTTTGCTAGGGACTAAAACCAGGTTACCTGAAAAGCTGGATCAGGATTTGCGTATGCTAGGACTTACGCATATCGTCGTGGCAAGTGGATACAACCTCACTATTTTGGTGCGTCTTTCGCGTAGAGTGATGATGCGCATCTCGCGGTTTGCCGCATTTGCTGGATCTATAGGATTGGTAATTGCATTTGCTCATGTGACTGGCTGGTCGCCGAGTATGACACGAGCCGCGATGATTACGCTGCTAAGTCTCATAACTTGGTATTACGGGCGGAAGGCACATCCGTTTACGCTATTGTCGATAGTGGCAGCTGTAAGTGTATTTCTAAAGCCGAGCTATGCGTGGGGAGATATCGGATGGCTACTTTCATTCCTGTCGTTTACAGGTGTAATTATCCTTTCGCCGATGCTCCATCTTTATTTCTGGGGTAACACAGCTGGAAATACAGTGAGGCAAATACTTATCGAAACGTTTTCAGCGCAATTATTAACAGCACCATTGATAATTTTCGTGTTTGGGCAATATTCGACACTAGCACTCGTCGCTAACTTGCTGGTCTTACCATTTATCCCAATGGCTATGTTGTTTACGTTCGTTGCAGGTGTGTTTGGGTATCTGTCATTAGGATTTTTGAATACAGTTATCGCTTTCCCCGCACAAGTACTATTAACGTATATCGTGAGCGCAGTCGAGTGGCTGTCCCGGTTCCCAATAGCTAGACAAGAAGTTTCGCTTTCCGTGACAGGTTTAGTAATCGTTTATATGTCAATGATATTGTTTATGGTATTTTTATATAAACGCACTAATCATCATTTGGGTGAGTATAACGTTATCGAGTAAAGAAGGTAGAAATGGTTAGAAGAATCACATTTTTGTCGATTGTAACTACATTTATTCTTACTTTTGTACTCACGACTCTCTCTGTCGTAGTTGTTTCTGCATCTGAAGCCGATGAAAAAACGCTCTTAATCTACGAACTTCAAACAGGATCCCCTAGCAGTGCATCCAGTGAATTTATTTCAGTTGTAAATGCCTCTACCAAGCCGCAACGACTTAACGGTCTGTGCGTGCATTATTCCGCAGCAACTTCTGAATCATGGGTACAGCGAGCGTGTTTTACTGATGAAGACGAGTACACACAACTATGGATTGTAGCTGGTGGTGTTGCGTATCTAACAAGTGACGAATTCATTGCTGAAAACATCGGTTTTCTGCGAGACGCGGCACTGAGTGGTGCGATGGCTGCGAGTAGTGGAGCGGTGAAGCTCACACAACATACTCAAGATTTAGACGTGGTCGGTTGGGGAGCGAGCAACTATTTTGAGACTGCTTCATCTAGCGTGCCATCGAATGCACAGTTATTGAGAAGAATTGTTAATCAAACGACGCTTCAAGATACTGACGATAATAGTTTTGATTTCGTATTGATGCCGCAAGGAATCGCTGCAAGTAGCGGTGTGTTTGAGGTAGAAATTCCAAGAGATGTGTGCGCAAATATTGAAGGTTTACAGACCGAAGTACCTGAGAGTTTTGAAGTAATTGAAGGCAGCTGCCTACAAGATATCTGTACAAATATAGTAGGATTTCAAGAGTCAACTGAAGGGTATGAGGTCAATGGTGAAGGTCTATGTGTTGAGGTTGAGCTTGAAGGCTCCACTATCGAGATAACTGAACTTTTGCCAAACGTGAGTGGTGCTGATGGTGGAAAAGAATTTATCGAACTACACAACCCAAACGATTTCGTAGTCAATTTAGAGGGCTACTCGCTTGTACTCGGAAGCAAGAGTTACGTGTTATCAAGCGTCGTTCTGTCTCCTGGCGACTATATTGCACTCTATGA
The DNA here is from genome assembly GCA_030427445.1 of bacterium. Lineage (GTDB taxonomy): Bacteria > Patescibacteriota > Saccharimonadia > Saccharimonadales > SZUA-47 > JAUIBQ01. The sequence goes on from JAUIBQ010000005.1 coordinate 18,169, forward strand.
CTCTGATTCTGGGCTGGTCTTGCCTAATACGACCGGCGAGGAAGTTGTGCTGTTTGCTCAAAATGGTGATGAAGTGTCAAGATCTTCAACGTATACAAATGCACCAGATGACTACTCATGGATAATGATATCCGGGCAATGGCAATTTTCTAATCAACCAACTCCCGGAGGCACAAATAAAGTTTCCCTTAGTACTAGCAGTAGCGTAGGAGGCGAAGAAGCTGAAAATGTGCTAGCTGATTGTCCAGACGGTAAGTTTAGGAATCCACTCACGAATCGATGTAAAAATATCGAAAGTGCATCGAATAGTTTGGTGCCTTGCGATACAGATGAGTACAGAAACCCAGCTACAAATCGGTGCAACAAGCTTAGCTCATCAACAAGCTCTCTAAAGCCATGTGCAGCAAACCAAGAACGTAACCCCGAGACAAATCGCTGTCGAGCAATAAGTTCAAGTGATAATTTAGAGCCTTGCGAAGAGGGTAAGGAGCGTAACCCAGAAACAAATCGCTGTCGCACCGTTGCAACACTCGCATCAGTAGATGTGGACGGCAGTGGACCAGCACTTACCGCAACAATCGTCGATGTGCCAACTCCAAATACAGGAGTAAATTGGGCGGTCATTTCTTTAGCGATAATAGGTTCGATTGCATACATTATGTATGAATGGCGAGAAGAGCTTAATAAAACGATGCTGAAAATCAGGTCTGCTGGCGTGTTCAATAAATAAATGCAAAAAAAGCTTGTGTTTTGAATAAAACAGCATTATGATGCTGGCAGAGAGTCAAGACTTAACATGAAACTATTTAAGAAACGTAACAAAACGTTTAGTAAGAAATTTTTTAATACTAAAAAAGCACTCATATTTGTGGGGCTTTTTGCACTTATCGGAGTAGGCTTCATTTTTAATAGTTTAGCAGCAACAAGCTTGACGATTGATTCAAGTCTGCCCGTACCGCAAAATGTACGAGCATTTCCAGATGATAAAAATATTATTGTTACTTGGGACAATATGCAGCACCCAAATGTCAATACTCGAGTAGTTGGGTACTACATTACGTATAGAGAAAAAGGAACGAGCGAGTGGAAAGTAGCTCAACAGCAGGTAAATCGAGACACAAAATATAACATCGATTATCAAACTGCCGTGCAGCTGCAACCACTAAAAAATGGCACGCAGTATGAGATTCGTGTTCAAAGTGTCAGTGGTACAGCGCAATCTTATAGAAACGGCACATATTCTGCTCATCCAAATGATTCAAGTACTTTTTATAGGGGAGATGGACGTGTCTCTAATGTAAGTAACACAATAACTTCAACTCCTAGCAGTGCTCGTGTCGATGACATGAGAAACCGTTTAACAGGATTTTTTGATGATTTCGAGCGTCCTGCTGGTCCTTTTGATGAGTTGAAATGGAATAATGCTACGACAGCATGTATCGTTCCAGGGACAGCCGCAGCATTTCTCAATGACCAGTTCCATACCCACAATCAAATCCGCTCATTATGTGATCGCGCAGGCATGGCGTCACGTCCTCGTGCAACATTCGATATCTCAAATGCAACTGAGTCAAACCCAGCTATCATACAGTTCGATATAGATGGTGCAAGTCAGCCTCGAGATACATGGTATCTAGATTTTATACCTTTGAGCGCTCGACCTCAGACGAACTTACCTATAGATATAACTTCTCATAATGATCTGTTTGATGGTGATTCTGAGGATCCGGGTAATATGGTACGTATCAATGCGAAGTTAGACGATGTTGATTTTACTTATTACCAGCCAAATCGTTCACCTGGAGGCTTGAGTGATGCTAGTCAGAGTGGACTCCCTTCTCCGAGCATGCGAAGCCCACTTCCAGTACCTGATCTCCCGCCTACAGCGATACCAAATGTTAGGAATCATTGGCTGATAGAGGTAACTCCAACACGAATGAGAGTGATAATTAATGGTCAGGTCGTGGCTACGAAAGCGTTGCCAACTGCATTCACTTCTCAGAAGAAATTCACCTTGCATAGTACGATATTTTCGTACAACACAGGAAAGCAGTATTACCAAGTTACTCCGTTTGTTCAACTCTTCCACTGGGATAATTTTGGATTTAGCGGCCCTGCACCAACTGAAGTTATACACAACTATTTAGAAGGTGGTCCGAGTGGTGATACGCCAGTCTTTTCTACGACATACGACACAAATAAATCTATACCTGAAAAATCTAGAACTACAGTCATCCCAATACCTGACAACATTGGAAATTTGAAGAACGGCAAGGCTCGACTGTACTTCACGATGCAAGATTTATCGAACCTAAGCTACGATCCATATAACTGGTCTAGTAGCCAAAATATTGTAGTGAACGGTAAATCATATGCATTCCCTGACCCACGTCTAAACATGAATAATCCTAAGCCATATCCGCCAAGCAACTTTGACGGTATCGTAGGTGGTTATGTACCCATGTCGACGGCGATTGAGATTAATCAAGCCGACCTTATCAAAGGCGATAATACCGTTCGTTTCAATTTAGGAAATTCTAGTGTGCTAAACGTGCACTTGGAGTTGCCGTATGACACGTCAAATCCAAATATACCAAACTACACACAGCCTCTAGAGGTGTTCGGTAGCAAGTACTCCGAAATTGTAAGACCACCACTTACAGTATGTGATAAGTACTGGTTTATTGAGCGTGATCTCGGCTTACCTTATGAAGTAGGGAAAAATAATCTCGATGTGACCAAGGGGTGTGCGATGCTTAACGGACACTCGAACACTACTCCTGATCCAGGGGAGGAGCACGACCCAACTCCAACAAATGCTTCACCGACAGGAACACTAAACACGTCTGTTTCAAGTGCAACTGCTCCAGCTAGCTACACAGTTATTGCGAATGGTAGTGATTCAGACGGCTCGGTATCAAAAATTGAGATTAGAGAGAATGGTGCATCGGTACGGACATGTAACAACGCTACATCTTGCTCGTTTAACGCGAGCAATAAACAAACTGCAACATATTCTTACAACGCAGTCATTACTGATGACGATGGTGCAACCACAACTACTAGCACGAGGACTGTAACCGTCTCAGCTCCGACGCCGCCACCTACGTCAAATAGATTCCAAACACTGCCGGTAAATGCAAGCTTGCCTAGTGATGCAGAATGCTCATCACGAGTCCGCAGCGTGGCAGAGATTAGACCAGCAAACGCCGTACCGAACAGTACAAGAGGTGTTGGCGGTAACTACATTAACCAGCGTGTGACTGGAAACTATACCGGTACAACAGATGAAATCATCCAGTGGGCTGCATGTAAATGGGGTATGGATGAGGATATCCTACGTGCGCAGATGGTCCAGGAATCATACTGGCATCAATCAGCTATTGGAGACTTCACGAATCAAGGACAAAGCTATTGTTCTCCGATTTATCCTGTTGGTTCATATTCACCTCAGTATAACGGTGACAACAATCACACAAATGAGTGCCCAGAAAGCTACGGACTATCTCAGGTTCGGTGGACGTATCACAAGTCAGGATTCTACAGCAGCACAAACGAATCACAGGCTAATCTGACGAATAATGCCATCTATTCAACAGCATACAACGTAGACTATTGGGGTTCCGTTTGGAGGACTTGCTATAACGGTGATTATGGTTGGTTAAATACAGTTGAAAAGGGCAGAGACTATGCAGCCGGAGATGAGTGGGGGTGTCTTGGTATGTGGTTCTCTGGTAGATGGTACACGGATGCCGCTAATAGCTACATTGCTAATGTAAGAAACAATCTTGACAATAGAGTTTGGGAAACAACTGCATTTAGAAATGCACAGCCAACGAATACAATACCAGGTAATTCAACCCCTCCTTCTGATACCACACCACCATCAGTAGCCATTACGGCTCCTAACAATAATTCATCGGTAGCAGGTACAATAACTGTTACAGCAAACGCCTCTGATGATAGTGAAGTCTCTCGTGTGTCATTCTACTTGGATGGTTCAAATACAGCATTTAGTAATGACTCTACTGCGCCATACAGTGCTCAGTGGAATTCTGCAAATGTTTCCAATGGTCAGCACACTATTCGCGCTGTCGCAACTGACACATCGGGTAATATCGCATCGTCGTCTAGTATTACGATTAATGTGAACAATGTTAGTCCAGACACGCAAGCACCAGCTGTAGTCATAACGTCGCCAACTAACAACTCGACAGTGTATGGCACGGTGGTTGTTCAGATAAATGCGACAGATAATGTTGGAGTCAGCAAAGTAGACCTAGTAGTTAACGGCTCTGCGTCAGCTACAGATACCACTTCTCCTTACCGATTCTCTGTAGATACAACAAAACTAAGTGAAGGCACTCACCAGCTTAGTGCTCGTGCGTACGATGCAGCAGGAAATAATACCTACGCATCGGTCATTACGATTACAGTTGATAACTTGCCGGAACCACCACAGCTGTGTGTTGATCAGAATGCAAATAACTACAATCAGCCTTTGCCATGTACCTACGACCCTGAACCTGAGCAACCAACAGATCCGACACCTACTCCGGGTGATGTAAACGGTGACGATGTCATAGATCGAAACGATTTGAGAATTGCTCGTTACTACTACAGATTAATCGTAGCTATATTCACAAATGGTGACATGAACGGTGACGGTCGAGTGGACAGAGAAGATCTAAGAATAATACGTTACTACTATAGGAGAATTTAAGGTGGTCAATACAATAACTAAGAAGACGTTCCTGTTTGTAACTGCATTATTACTGTCTATCACTATGTTGTTGCCAGCGCAGGTAAGTGCTGCAAATGTACAGATGAACCTTTCTAGCTCTGCAAGCACCGTGGTTGAAGGAGATACATTTAATGTTTCTGTCAGATTGGCACTCGGTTCTAGTCAAAGTTTTGATGCACTTGCGACGGTTTCGTACGACAGCAGCAAAGTCCAGTATCTTTCTGCTGATTACTCACTAAGCAGTGAATATGGTTCTGCAGGCCCTGATGATGGACCAATAAATAATTCTAGCTACCGCGTCGACGGATGGTTTGAGAAAAAAACAGCAACTGATACGGTAACTATTGCCACGCTTCGGTTTAAAGCTCTGACTTCATCTGGCTCAACTAACTTTTCACTTTCAGATGCCGATGTGAGTGACGCTGGTTCACCGCCACCTGCTGAGCATTCAGTCAGTACAAGTGGAGTGAGCGTCTCGTTCAAAGAAAAACCAGTCGTTACGCCTAGCTCTAATCAGCAGCCTGCGTCAGGCAGTAGTGCTCAGCCAGCGACAGGCGTGCCAAGCTCTGAAGAGTCAGAAGCAAATGCACAGTACGATGATGACCAGCCAGTTGAAGCGAATGAACTAGCTGACAGTGCCACATATGATATCGCAATCGCAATCTATGATGATTCTGGGTTAACAAAAGACGGCGTTAGTGTACGGATAAATGATACGGAGTCGCAAACAGATGATGAAGGTGTTGCACGATTCTCTGGATTGAGTGCTGGAGTATACACAGTGTCAGTTGACGGTACCGACCAGGAGATAGAGGTGTTAGTAGGAGATCCTGAGGTAGAGCAGCTGTACACAATTACTGTTGATGGGTCGGACAGCTTACTGTCACGTGTCCAAGATTACGCACTACCGATAGCAATCGGGCTTGCCGTGTTAGCAGTTATCGTTTTACTAGCACTGTCTTTGAAAACGTATATCTCAAAGAAAAAGATGCTTTCATCAGGCGGTGACCCAGCAGTGCTATCAAGCATGGAGACCAACCAGAGTGCTGAAGATCAAGAAGCTACAGAAGAAGCAAAGAGAATGGAAGAATTTCTCAAGCCTAATCCGCCATCAGCAGAAACTGTCATCCGACCTGACGAAAACAGGGAAGATTAATTGTTTTGTATTATCAACTATCGCTGTACAATATAATTCATGATTATTGATATTCTTATCTTGGTTGCAGCGCTCGCTGGAGTGGTAAAAGGTGCTGACTGGTTCTTAAACTCTGCAGAAAAAGTCGGAGTGAGCATCGGCTTACCGCCGTTTATCTTAGGCGTGATACTCGTTGGGTTTGGCACAAGCTTGCCTGAACTCGCAACATCTATCGCTGCTGTAGCAGATGGCGTGAATGACGTGTCAATCGCAAATGTGGCAGGTTCAAATATCGCTAATATCTTTTTGATACTCGGTATCGCGACAATTGTAATGGGCACGATTAAGTTTGATAAAGATCTGATAGATCTGGACGTGCCATTACTGCTCGGTGTGACAGTGCTATTTGGTTTGTTAGTGATAGACGGTAGTTTAAGTATGTTTGATGGGTTGGTGCTCCTTACTGTTTTTGCTTTTTACATTATGTATTCTCTTGGGTATCGTGAAGATAAAGAACACCATAAAGGGCTTGTGGCGCTTATCTCTGCACTGAGTCGTGGGCCTAAGCAAAAGGTAGAAAAGAAACAAAATTTGATCGGTCCATACACGATACTTGTACTAATCTTTTCCGTAATACTGCTCGGGGCTTCTTCAAAGTTTGCTGTAGATTCACTCTTGAGGATTGTCGAACAGGTGAGCGTCGGTGTCGGAGTGTTGAGCTTCTTTGCGTTAGCGATAGGTACGAGTTTGCCGGAGTTGACGGTCACCATTAAGTCGCTTAAAGCGGGTAAAGGCGATATCGTCGTTGGAAATATCATCGGTTCTTGTATGTTTAACATGTTACTTATCGGTGGCGTCGCGAGTGTATTCAAGGTTCAGGTTGTAGACCCAGCGCTCTTGCCGTGGATGATCGGCGGAATGATCATTTCTGTACTGCTTATAAACACAAGTACGATTAGTAAACGCATCCACGTCTGGGAGGGCGTAGTATTTGTGCTGCTGTATGTCACATTAGCGACAAAGATTATAGGCTAAGGAAGAAAAAGTAACTATTCTAACTTTTTTTATTTGTGACACGACTACAATTACTATCAAGAATGAATACTCAAATTAATAGAATTTGGTTAACCTGTGGCTTGGTCTTCTCAGCGATTATGCTCGTTGTGCTCATTTCTTTTTTCGTAACAAGAAACACAGTTGATCGAGAGCTAAATATTCGAGTGGATGATTACGCGAGCATCACTCAAGATTTAATCGACGATGAATTAAAAAGTAGTGAAGATAATCTCTGGGCAGGCGCTGGTTTACTAAATTCTAGTGAAGTACAGCTGACTAACGAGGAATGGTCGGAGTTCTATGAGCAATCGGGTATACAAGACAGGTTTGCAGGTGTGCGCGGGTTGGGTTATGCGGAGATTGTGAATCGTATAGATCTTTCGGATTTTGAAAACGACTATGATGTAGCCGTTTATCCAGAATCAGAAAACAGCGTGACTGCAAATGTGGTCTATCTGTATCCAAATCTTGGAAACAACAGAAATGTCCTCGGGTTTGACATGTACTCAAACGACATAAGAAGAGAAGCCATGTTTCTCGCAAGAGATACAAATGAAGCTTTCATGACAAAACCTACAGTATTAGTGCAACGCAGTGATGCAACAGGTGAACCGGAGCTTGGGTTTATTTTGTATGTACCTCGGTATACAAGGAATGCCGATCGAGAGACGTTAGATGAAAGGCGTGAGAACATTAAGGGCTATGTGTATTCAGTTTTCACAGCAAAAGATTTCTTGTCTTCAGCACTACTAAGACAAAGTGATGATAGGTTTTCATATCAGGTGATGGTCGATGATATGGTGTTGTACGAAGAAGCTGAGTTTGCAGAAATGCAGACTGGAGATTTTCAGGAGCAGGTCATTAGTTCGACATTAAAAGGCGTAGATTTTGATATTCGTTATGTCTACAACCCTAGTGAAATCCTGCCTAACTCAATTCGCTCGCAACCAGTATCGGTTTTGTTAATTGGTGTTACCGGCGCTTCGTTAGCAACGTTTTTAACCTGGCTACTACTCAGCAACAGGAACAAGGAACTATTGCTCGAAAAAGAACGTGATATTAATGATGCAAAAGACAGCCTTTTGTCTATCGCATCTCACCAGCTTCGTACACCTGCAACAGGTGTAAAGCAGGATTTAGGGATGGTGCTTCAAGGTATGGCCGGCGATGTTAGCGATACACAAAGAAACTTCTTAGAAAAAGCTTACGAAAGTAATGACCGACAGCTGAAAACCATAAATGATGTACTGTACTTAGCTCGTTTAGAGGCTGGCAGAATTGTACTTTCAAAAACAAAGATAAAAATGCGCACAATTCTCTATTCTTTGATTGAAGAAATGCATGACAATATTGAAGAAAATAATCATAAATTGGTCGTCAAAGCTCCTAAAAAAGCAGTGTATGTTTGGGCGGATGAACACATGGTTCGCATGATCTTAGAAAACTTATTGTCAAACGCCATCAAATACACACCAGAGGGTGGGAAGATTAAAGTAGTTCTGAGGAAGAGTAAAGGTGGCATAAAAGTAAGCGTAGAAGACAGTGGAGTCGGGATTAAAGACGACCAAAAAGACGAGATATTTAAGCAGTTTAGTAGAGTCGGAAACTCGCTTTCTAAATCTGTATCAGGCAGCGGAGTGGGGCTGTATTTAGTTAAAAATCTAGTTGAAATGCATGAGGGTGAGATAACGGTCGAATCAGATGGGGAAAATGGCTCTACCTTTACGGTGTATTTACCGACAAATAAACCAATAAAAACGTAATATTTCTTACAGGAGTCTGCACACGCAGGAAATACAATATAGTCATGACGAAAAAATCAAACAAAACTATCTTGATAGTCGAAGACGAATCAGTGCTCAATGAGGCATATCAAATCACGCTTGCGCAGGCTGGATACGATATTATCTCAGCTTTTGATGGGAAGGAAGCCCTGGAGCTCGTTGAGGAAGTATCGCCTGACATAATTTTGCTTGATCTACGTATGCCGGTACTCGATGGTATAGGGTTTTTAAAAGAGTTTGATTCAGAAGCTCATCCGAAGACAAAAATAATTGTATTTAGTAATTATGACATGCAAAAAGAGATCGATGAGGCCTATGAGCTGGGTGCCGACAAATATATCCTTAAAGCGTGGGCGTCACCGAAAGAACTGATAAAAATAGTCAAAGATACTCTCGAGCAGTCAGACTAAATTATCTCACTATCGTTTCTCAACTAACTCAGAAAATCCATCTTCACCGACAGCTTGTTCGAGTTTTTGTTTGTTTACTGTATAGATTTTTTTGCTGTAACTTAAAACACCTTTTTGCTTAAGACTACTTAGCTCAGTAGCGGTTGTCTCACGAGTCAAACCGACGAGCGCAGAGATTGTCGCATGGGTGAGCTTGATGTTAATTGTATAGTCATGATCACTGCCTTGTTGCTTTTCACCAAACTGGTAGAGCAAGTAATAAAGCGTGAACAAGATTTTCTCAGTGGCTCTTGATTGTTCCAGAGCTGTTACTCGCATAAGCAATGAGTCTTGGTCCTGAGCTAGTTTATTAATTATATAATCTCTGAAATCATCATTCGATGTAATTGCTTTTTGGATGCTGGCTCTTAAGATACTCGTGGCCTCACAGAATTCCACCGTTTCGTAGTAGAAGGGGCTGCTCGATGTTTTGTTAAATAGCCAAGACATCGGTAAAAAATCACCAGGCCCTAAAAACGCAGCTATTTGTTCATCACCTGACTTCTGCAAAGTATAGACTTTAACGGCACCTTTCGTAATTAAATATCCGCTGCGGGGCACTTCGCCCTGATAAATAAGTGTTGATCCTTCTTTAAACAGGCGTTTTGTGCCGTCAAATAATGCTGCAATTTCGTTTATTCTCATCTGTTTATTAGTGTAACCCAACTACTGGTAATTAAAAAGTAAGAATATTAACAGGATTTTTGTCAATGTCTTCACCGCGCGCAACCACGCTTAGAACTATGATGAATATACTTTCAAAACTAGTACAAAAGCGAAAGGATTTATAATGAGTAAGAAAGAACTACTATCATCGTATAAAACATCACTGAACTTTTCATTAGTTAGCATGACTGTAAGTTGCATGGGCTTACTGGGATTGCTAGTCTTTAATAACCAAGAAGCAATTCGATTATTTTTCTATCAGCCATTGTTGTTTGCAGCAATATCAGGAGCATTATCTTTTGTCGCAGTTCCTTTAATCGCGTTGCTACTATCGTTTCTTAAAAGCAAGAAAACATACTCTGCAGCTTAAATGTAAGAAAAATAACACGATAACTGTAGGTTTACTGACGGATTTTAAAAACGCAACATTCTAAGATAGAACCATCAATTAATAATAGGAGAGGAAAGGCAATGAAGAAACTTAGCGAGAAAGAACTCGACAACAAGATCAACACGTTCTTGAGTAGAAAAAACGCTGAAGTGTTTCATTCTCAGGAAAGCAAGGTTGTCGTTGATTTCGACAGATCAAACAACTTCGCTGTAGTGAAATTCGCCTAAATAGGAGGTCCTCATGATTTTGCGAGAGCTATTATTAAATGTGAATAATAATAAAAACGCTCGAAGCGATAAACCCAAGGATAATTGGTTTATCGAACAATATGAAAAGCGTAACGAGAATCCATCCATCTCGTTATATAACTAAAAAAGGAGATTATCTCATGAACATTTTACTATGGATTATTTTTGGAGCATTAGCAGGCTGGATAGCTTCCGTGATCGCTGGAACTAATGCAGAACAAGGGGCGATTGGAAACATACTAGTTGGAATTGTCGGTGCATTTGTTGGAGGATTCATCATGAGTCTGTTTGGAGAGAGTGGCGTCACAGGCTTTAGTCTGTACAGCCTTGCAGTAGCTATCGGAGGAGCAGTGCTCGTATTATTCGCTTGGAAATCAATAGCGACGCGATAGACAAACACCTTACACCTTTTTCACTTGATAAGCTTGGGCCACCCTCCCAAGCTTATTTTATGTAGCGACGTACACAAGCACAATGCTATACTCGGTTTAAGAAGTAAATAAGGAATTTTTTATATGAATGTATCCGCTATTGCTACTACTGCATGGCAATTTGCAAAACGGTATCGAATAACAATGCTTTTATGGGTTATCGTCGCCCTATTTGGGGCGCTTAGTTACGGGTTTCTCTTAAATCGTGAAGGATTTCCGCCAGTTAATCTACCGATAGCAACAGTACAGGGAACGTATTTTGTTAATGATCAAAATAAGGTAGACCAAGACATTGTCGTGCCAATCACGGATGCGCTTGAGACACTAGATTCCATTGATAGCTATCAGGCATCAGCGAGATCAAATAGTTATGGAATTTTTATTTTTTTCAAAGACGATGTAGAAGCCGATGATGGTGCAAACCAAGTAAACAGCGCCATCAAAGAGCTAGCCACACTTCCTGAGGGAGTAGAGTATGCTGTTGAGCCAATTGAGCCAGCTTTGTTTTATGGCGAGTACAATTTGGTAGCAGCAGTATATGATCAAGAAGACTCATCGTACGAAGATCTACAGACAGTCGCTATGCAGGTTGCAGACGATGTTGCAACAATTGCAGAGGTAGAATCTGCAGAAGCTATAGAAGTAGTAGAGCAGGTGTCTAGTCCTGGAAGTGAAGAAAGTATTTCACAACAAACATCAATTAATCGTGTTGGAATCAGAGACGGCGAAAGCTTCACGTATTATCCAGCTGTATCTGTAGGGGTTGTTTCTGCAGAAGGAATTGACGACCTAGATTTATCTGATGGTGTCGCAGCTAAGCTATCTTCTATAGACACAGGTAGTGCAAAAACGACGATTACTGCGGACTTCGCTACGACGGTGCGACAGCAAGTTAATTCCCTGCAAAGTAACTTAGTAAGCGGGTTAATCGCGGTAATTATAGTCACGCTATTGTTAATCAGCTGGCGTGCTTCAGTTGTTATCGCTCTCTTTATCCCAACAGTACTTGCGGCCACATTTTTAGGTATGTTTGCTTTAGGCTATACGCTGAACACCATTACATTGTTTGCAGTTATCCTGACACTCGGATTGTTTGTAGATGATGCTACGATAATTGTCGAAGCACTCGACGCCGGAAGGAAAAAAGGGCAGTCTCATAAGAAAACTATCAAAGAAGCAGTGGGGCGCGTAGGCGTTGCGTCGCTGGCAGGTTCACTTACAACGATGCTGGTGTTCGCACCAATGTTATTTGTCGGCGGAATACTAGGTAGTTTTATTAGATTGTTGCCGATCACAGTAATCCTTGCACTAACGATTTCATTCACAGTATCAATTGTGCTTGTACCTCTGCTTTCAAGAATCATGGTTTTAAGCTCTTGGAGCGATATATCATTATTTAATCGACTCAGTTTGTTAGTGCCGTTCGAAAAGAGAGTCGCAGAGTTTGTTGCTAATCTTCCATTGAAGCCTACGAAAAAAGATAAAAAACGAACACTACTTCATATTGGCCTATTTTCTGTGAGTATCGTGGCTATTTTGGCTGCAGGATTTTTCTCTAGCCAACTAAAGTTTGATATTTTCCCACAACCAAAAGACGGTGATCGCCTACAGGCTTCAGTGACATACCAAAGAGGCAGTACAATTCAAGCTGCTGAAGAAATCTCAAATGATATAGACGAGATTATTGAAACAACAGTAGGAGGTGATCTTGCTTACGTTACTTATTTAGAAGCTGATGAGCTATCAGCCACAATCGATATTGGTCTTGTACCATTCTCAACTCGAGACACAACCAGCGTACAGTATGTAGATCAGCTTCAGGAATCATTGAGTTCGGTTTCTGGAGCAACCACGCAGGTGAGTCAACTATCTGTTGGGCCACCAGTAGCTGATTACCCATTCCAGATGCGAGTCTATGGTAAAAATCAGCAAGATGTATTGGACGCCAGTAATGAAATAGCAAGGTATCTACAGGGTCAGCAACTAGAGCTAAGTGGTAAGACAACTACTATTGAAGAAGCAATTGTCCAAGTAACGGGTGGTATAAATCGCTCGGAGAAAGGGCAATACCAAACAGTACTTGCTCGTGTTGAAAACACAGATCTTAACTCGGCTGCAGTGATGGAGATTGAGCAAGTTGTTAAAGACGAATTCAATGACGAACGGCTCGAAGAATTTGGACTAAATGCTAGCCAGTTGGACTTCGATGTTTCGCAAGAAAGCGAAAATGCGGATAGCTTCAGCGCAATCGGTGTTGGACTGATCCTAGCGATATTTCTGATGTATATCATACTTGTTTTGTTGTTTAATTCTCTTCTTCAGCCACTCTTAATCTTAATGGCGGTACCGTTTAGTATGTTTGGTGTGTTCTCTGGATTGTTTGTCACCGATAATCCGATGAGTTTCTTTGTGATGCTTGCGATACTGGGGTTAGTAGGAATCGTGGTAAATAACTCGATTTTGCTTACAGAGTACGCCAATCAAGAGAAGGCGAGCGGCAGCACAAATCGTGAAGCGATATCTAACGCTGTTAAAGACCGATTCCGTCCGCTAATAGTCACTACGACAACTACGGTGTTCGCCCTTCTTCCACTTGCGCTTAGTGATCCTTTTTGGCAGGCTCTTGCATATACATTGATATTCGGCATTATTTCAAGCACGGTACTGATCATTATTAGTTTCCCGTACTACTACCTAGTGGTTGAATGGATCAGAGATAAAAAGAATAATCGCTTTAAGTCTCTACGCTAGCTGAATTTTCACCAGCGAATGGGTTTTTTGCCTTGTTTTTTAAGATAATCGTTTGTTTTACTAAACGGTTTACTCCCGAAGAACCCACGATGTGCACTTAGAGGTGACGGGTGGGGTGCTTCAAGGATGCAATGCTTCGATTGGTTTATTAGAGGTTTCTTGCTGCGTGCATACGAACCCCATAAGATAAACACGACATGCTCGTTTTTTTCTGATATTGTCTGAATGATCTTATCGGTGAATTGCTCCCACCCTTTTTTTTGATGACTTCCGGCTTGATGGGCACGTACGGTCAGAGTAGCATTTAGCAGTAGAACCCCTTGTGTCGCCCAATCTGATAAATCGCCATCAGTTCTTGTTACTTTTAGGTCATCCTTTAGTTCCTTGTAGATGTTTCGTAAGCTCGGTGGCAAAGGGAAGTTACTGGGGACTGAGAAACTGAAGCCTTGTGCCTGCGGTTTGCCGTAAACGTCGCTATGATAGGGGTCTTGACCTAATATAACAACCGCAACATCGCGTATCGGGCATTCATCTAATGACCTGAAAATATTCTTTGGAAGCGGGTAGACCGTCGTTTTAGTGTATTCATCTTTAATAAACTCAGTCAGGTTTTTAAAATATTCCTTCTGAAATTCATCACGTAAAGCCTCTTTCCAGCTGTTCTCAAGTACGACGTCCATACGCTCCAATGTACCATAGTCAGTATAAAAAGTTAGCAGCTACATTGAACGTAGCTGCTAACTGAATCAAGGGACGAGCAAGTAGTGTTTAAAAGAGCTATCTCATTCTCATACCACCGCCAGGGCCACCCCTACCGCCGCTAAGTCGTAAGTAAGACAGATCAATGCCGTTTTCTTCTGACCAGGTTTCGAGTTCTGCTTGACGAGATTCGCGTTCAGCTTCCATTTCTTCACGCTTTGTTTCGATTGCAGCTTTCTGATCCTCAGTGATTTCACCCGAGTCTACGAGACTTTGTAGTTCTTCGCTGTATTCAGCTTCTCTTTCTGCCTGACGTTCTTCTTTTAACTCGTCCATAGCAGTTTGGACTTCTGCTTCATCTACATTCAACTTTTCAGACAACGATGAAGTGAACTCGCTGTCATTACTGCTGTGAGCGCTTACGATACCACTAGTTATCCCTAGCGTACCAATCCCAGCTATAGCCACGAGAGCACTCATTGTTAATGGTTGTTTTATGCTTTTACTTATCATTTTTTACTCCTTATAGTTAGTTTTGTAGCTAGTTCTCGTGTGCTGCCATGCCCATGATGGTCAAGCTCGGGTTCACTACGCGATTAACTATATTAAACGGCTCTTTAAACGAGCTTAAAAGTATTGATTCTTACATTTCGTATCTGTTAGTGTGATACGATTCTATGCATGAATATACTCTACGTTCCCGGACTTGGCGAAGGAGCTGTGTTGTCATTTCAGAAAAAGTACATTGCACTACTAAATGTGTTTAGATCGAAACACAGCAAAATTGCTGTGTTTGAACCTCGTTGGGAAAGCGATGAAAATTTCGAGAAAAAATATAAACGCCTCCTGGAGTTGTACGAAACAATACATCCAACTATTGTTGTGGGTCCTAGTGCCGGCGGCGCATTGACTATAACATTATTTGCTGAACATGAAGAGCTCAAAACTGCTTATGTCATATGCGGTAAGCTCCGAGGCTCAGAAAAGATTGGTGAAGTTTACAACAAACGTGCTCCTGCTTTGATAGATGCGGTAAAGAGAAGTGAGTTCCACTTGAAGAGCGGGATAGGACGAGATATACGAAGCTTTGTTTCTAAGCACGATTACGACGGTATTGTAGAAAAAGAAGATATGTTTACAGAAGAAATGCGGCTTACGACTATGCCTGTAGTACAACATGGTCGAGCTATTTTATACTGGTTGTTTAGATATTTGCCGGGTGTTTAACGTTTCAGTTTTTCGCGATGAGGACAACCAGCCCAGCAGCATGGACGCCTCATACCTTTTTTCATTTTGTCTAATCCAGTGATGATACGCTTTTCTCTAGTTTTTTCTTGTTTTGCAGAAGTTACCCAGCAAATCCACTCATTTCGTGCCAGTGGGGTAATGTCTTGCCATAGAGTGGTAGCATAATCTTCAGACACTATCGCTTGTCTAAAATCGGCCGGGAGTTTGTGCACAGTCCCGTCGTTAAGCGTGGAAGTTTTCATGGGTAGTAGTATACTACTATTCTATTTTGGAAGCGTGACAGAAAATACACTTCCTTTTTTGCCATCACTACTAACATCAAGATGATAGTTTTTTGAGCGAGCTACTTCTGTAGCTATGGATAACCCTAGTCCATACCCTGATGACTCATTCTCTGTGCGTGAGGTATCGGCTCTATAAAAACGCTCAAAAACCACTTTCTGTTTATCTTTAGGTATCCCAATGCCTTGATCTTCCACGTGTATAGAGAAAGATTTTTTCGAATCGGTTGAGCTGATAACTACTGTACTTTTCTTGGGGCTATACTTGAGCGCATTGTCTATGTATATCGAAAGTATCTGAGACAGTGCAGATGGGTGCAGCGTTATAGATGCTGAATCAACTTTTGTTGTGAATGATATATTTTTTTCTTTTGCTTGCAGCTCAAATGTCTTCACTATTTTATCGACTACCTCACGTATGTCTACTAGTTGAGGAGATTCGTTTGTTTGCTGGGTGGATAGCTCAAGCAGTGAATTTGTGAGTTGTCTTAATGACTCGACTTGTTTAATGTTTGTGAGTAAAAGTTGTTGTACCTCATCTTTTTTCAGAGACTTCTTTTTCAGTGCTATTTCGTTCGAAAGTAGTAATGACGTCAGTGGGGTTCGTAGTTCATGTGATGCATCAGAAACAAAACGCTCTTGTTGGCGTATCGATGCTTCAATCGGCGAAAGAGTTTTTCGTGCGAGTCCATAAGAAAGCACTGTTCCACCAAGTAATATTGTTAGGTTAAGTAAGGCGAGAGACACTATAACTGATTGTTTCGTTTCTCGGTCTCTTCTGTCTATCCGTTCTTGTAGTGAGTCTGGAATACGCTCTGCTTGTAGTGCACGATTTGCTTGAGGTGGAAGCGGACGATTTAAGCGGTCAGAAACAAGTCCATAAATGATAAAACTAAAGATGATAGACAACGTCATGATGACTGCTAAGTAACTAATGGTTAGTTGTCTTGTTCTTTTATCCATGCTTAATCTTCGATTTTGTATCCAAAGCCAGGAACCGTATGGATCAACGCGTGACCAAAAGGCTTATCTATTTTTTTACGCAAGAACATGATAAAGAGTTCAACGTTGTTAGGTAGTACATTCGATTCAAAATTCCATACATGCCCGATAATCGACTCTTTCGTATGAGGTGTATAAGGGTTTCTCATTAGAAACTCCAGTAAGGCATACTCTTTTGCTGTTAACTGAATGTCTTTCTTTGCCCGCGAGACTTGTTTCGTTTTTGGATCTAAAGTCAGGTCGGCTATTTGTAGTATTTCTTGGCTTTTCTCTGCTGGACGCCTCAACAACGCACGGACTCGTGCTAATAACTCGTCAAAGTTAAATGGTTTCACAACATAGTCATCTGCGCCTGCATCGAGTCCGTTAACTATATCACTGTGCTGATTCCTCGCAGTAAGCATAATGATTGGAGTCGCTACGTTATCACCTCGAAGTTTTTTACATACATCGACACCGTTCATCTCAGGCAGCATAATATCAAGCAGAATCAAGTCATAATCATGTGATGAGGCGCTCAAGTAGCCATCGTAGCCATCGTACGAAACATCAACAGCATATGATTCGTGTTCCAGGCCATCTTTTATCGCATGTGCGATGATTTTATTGTCTTCGACGACAAGTATTCTCATAAGTAAAGTATACCTTTCATGATGGTTCCAAGTATATGCAAGTGTTGCTTTATTTCTGCTTTAAATGTCTTCGGAGGGTGAAGTTGTTATACTTAATAGCATCTAAGCAAGGATAAGCAGTTAACTTACTAATGCGATTTCTTATCAAATCATTTCGGGGTGTTACGCAAAACAAAAAGCACTTACTAGCTCTTGGCTTGCTTATTGTTTTAGGTGCTGCAGCATCTTTGTATGTGTTTTATCCACGTACTATCAGTTTTGCTTATGCTGGTGAGTCATGTGTCAACAAACTAACATTACTGCCTTCACATCACTCATCAGAAAGTGATCATTTTGCTGTTGAGTTCGAGGGTATGGTTACCTTGTTTGATAAACAGATACTCTCTAAAAAAACTTGTATCAAGCCAAAAGTACAGCCCCAAGAAGGTGTCTATAAAGTCGTTATAACGCCACATTCCTTAAGCATGTACGGTACATATGCGACAGTTGTTGTCGGTAGTGAACCCGAAGTAGACCTAAGCAGTATTGCATCACCATTACCCACGAACGACCCTATAGAATTAAAACTTTCAAAACCGGACACGACTTATTCATACACACTGCGAGCAAACAGCAGCATGGCAGAGTGTAGTACAGAAGTAGACAGTATTCATATAGTATGTGACGCATCCCAGCTTAATTTAGAGCAAGGAAGTAAATATGATATCAGTGTTTCACGATACTTTGGAGGTAAAGAATCAAGCATTGAGATTGGTGCTGTTTCTGTCGAGACACTCTCTGCTACGACGATTCGCGAAGCATCCATAGCTAACGAAGATATCATTTACTCGAAACCGACCAAGTTTAGTTTTACAGCCGATAAAGAACTAGAAGGAGCGGTTGTAAGTTTAGCCACTGTTGATGGCGATGAAGTTCCTGGCGTGGTGTCTATAGATGGCGAATCGCTGACTTACGACGTAAAGGAAGAGCTAGCACGAGATATGCAGTTCACGATTACAGTTGAGCAAGTGCGCGCCATTGACGGATCCTCGCTGAGTAACCCATATGTTCTGTCGTTCATGACATCTGGAGGTCCAAAGGTCTTGAGTTCATCTATAAAGTCGTACGGCACGTCTCCGAATGCTTCGGTATCAATAAAACTAGATCAAGCATTACTGGATACAACGGATATTACAGAGTTAGTCACTGTGAGTGGTGTGCCTGCCCAAGCGAGTTTTACTGAAGACACAATCTACATTTCATTGAACAACGCTGACCTATGTAGCTTATTCACCATTCAAATTAAGGGTGAGCTTCAAAGCACGTATGAAGTTACTTCATTGGTTGAGTGGAGTCAGTCGTCTCGTATCCGGTGTCATTCTATTTCTACAATCGGTTATTCGGTTCGAGGAAGGGCAATCTCAGCTTACAGTTTCGGGTCAGGAGAGCCGATGTTGTTTATAGGAGCGACACATGGGAATGAGCTCAGCAGTGGCTATCTTATGGATAGGTTCATTGATGACTTAGAAGCAAATGTTGACGCAATACCTGAGGGCAGGAGGGTGGTAGTGGTACCGCGAGTTAGTCCAGACGGATTTGCTGCTATAACCAGGAGAAATGCTAATAATGTCGATTTAAACAGAAACTTCCCGACAGCAGATTGGAAAAGCGATGTGACGATGCCTGGTGGAGCTTTAGTTGAAGGTGGGGGTGGAAGCGAACCACTGTCTGAGCCAGAGAGTAGTGCTATTGCAGACTATACATTGGCACTGCAGCCAAAACTTGTGCTCACCTATCATGCTGTCGCGAATAACGTTATCGCAAATGAAGCAGGTGTTTCATGGAATGCTGCAGCTAAGTACGCACAGTTAAGCGGCTACCAACATGTTTCTAAGTCCGCAACTGGAGATGTATTTGTTTATGATACGAATGGAGCTTACGAGGATTGGTTATATGAAAAACATGGGATTGCAGCTTTATTGGTTGAGCTTAGTAGTATGAGTTACTCGCAGTTTGAAAGAAACAAGCCTGCGATGTGGGCAATGTTGGATTTTTAGCTTAGCTATTTAAATATCAGAAGCTTTGTCTACAAGTGTCGCTTGGATGCGATAGGGCAGAAAGCGCACGAATAGATTAGTAAGTAGTTTGTTTGAGAAGCCGTGTGTGACCTCGACTTTACCACTCATCATTGCGTCATACCCTAGTTGTGCGACGTCTTTTGGATCGGCTCCTTGACTGTGCTGAGGTGCATTTGCCTCCTTGAAAAAAGAGGTCTTTGTAGCTCCTGGATGGAGTGCTGTCACAGTGACACCATACGGTTTCATGCTGTGTGCGAGTGCACGAGACAAGCTGCGGACGTATGCTTTCGTAGCATAGTATACCGGCTGCTTTGGCCCTGGAAAAAATGAAGCTACGGAAGCTGTGTTGAGTATCTTTCCGCCTCCTTGTTTTTTGAAGTCTTTGCCAAACAGGTAGCAAAGTTCAGTGAGCGACTGCATATTTAGGTGCATCATGTTCTGGTACGTTTCTAGACTACCTTCAAGAAAATCTCCGACATAACCAAACCCTGCGTTGTTCACTAATATTCGGATATTTTTATCTTTCAGGTCAGTGTGTAACTTTTGTGCTGATCTGGGCTTGGATAGATCTGCAGGATAGATGTCTACAGCTACCCCATATTGCTCTTCCAAAGTCTTGGCTATCTCATCAAGTTCTTTTTTACTGCGCGAGTTTAATACAAGGTCATGGCCCTTAGATGCCATGAGGTTCGCTAGTTCTAAACCGATGCCACTACTTGCTCCGGTGATAAGTGCTTTTTGCATAGTTTCCTCAAATTAAATACACCCCCAGTATGACATACCAGGGGTGTAGCTTTCAGCGGTTGCTCGACTTAGTAGCGTCCGCGTCGGTCGTTGCCACCGAAGTTACGGTTGCCGCCACCGTTATTGTCGAAAGAACGACGTGGTCGCTCTTCGCGAGGTCGTGCTTCTGACAGGTTGATTGCTCGTCCGTTAATCTCTTTACCGTTTAGGGTATCTAGAGCTTTTTTGCCATCGTCTTCGTCTTCCATTTCGA
This sequence comes from bacterium, assembly GCA_030427445.1. Taxonomy (GTDB): domain Bacteria; phylum Patescibacteriota; class Saccharimonadia; order Saccharimonadales; family SZUA-47; genus JAUIBQ01. The sequence continues at coordinate 38,740 of JAUIBQ010000005.1, forward strand.
CAAAGCCGAAGCCTTTTGAACGTCCAGATTCGCGATCTTTGATCACGACTGCACTTTTAACTGCACCAGCTGATTCGAAAAACTCACGGAGTTCATCATCAGTGACGCTGTAGGCAAGTCCGCCTACGTATAGGTTTTTAGCCATATACATCCTTAAAATTAGTTTATGTACGCCTGTTGTTCTCTTATCCTGCTCACGATTGTTGTTAGTACGTATAAACTAATGAACTTACGGAGTGTAATAGTAACTACTTGCAAGCAGGATTATACCAGAAATTGACTTATTAAGAAAGATAACGAAAATTTTACAAGAATCAATTAAGTAAAATATAGTTTTATAGCTTGCTGTACAATTGCATATATGAGCAAAGCAACACAGTACTACACTCCAGGAGTTTGTAACATCAATAACGTAGAGTCTGCGTCTCGTAAGAAAATTGCGTATGTATTCTTTGTATTAGCGTTATTATTTATTCTGCTAAGTATATTATTCGCGTTAAGTTTCTACAGCATTATTATCACTTTTCCTCTCATGTTTATTGCTTCGCTTAATTATCTGCAAGCTAAAAACAATTTTTGCGTCATGTATGCGAAAAATAACCTTTTTAATTCATCTGAAGCATTTGCAGACACTGAGAAAATCACAGATGAACATGCTATCAGAGCTGATTCACAGAAATCTCAGAGAATGTATCTACACTCTGCTGGTTTTGCGTTTTTACTGTCACTTGCCCATTTGCTGATACTGTTATCTAGATAATGTAAAACAAGCTTACTTATGTAAAAAGTATTCTATACTACTAAGTTTTTCATACCAGATAAAATGCTATAGTAAGAGTATGTTAGATTTGTTTAATCATGAGATTAAAGATTTTATTTCACAGCACACGACAGCCGTTATAGCTACGGTAGATAGTGAAGGTCAGCCACACACTTCAACCATATATTTTAGTTACGAGGAAAAAGATAAAATATACTTTTTAACTAAAGATCGTACAACCAAGTCTCAGAATTTAGAAGCGAACAACAAAGTAGCGATTACAGTTTTAGATAAAAACCAGGCTATTGCTGTCAATATCACCGGTACAGCGAAGGCAGTTGAAGATATTGCCAAGCGTGACAGTGTGATGCAGAGTGTATTGAAAATCTCGCACGATAATCAAGCTGATTACGCACCAATAGTGAAACTGCATAAAGGTGGATTTAAAGTGTTCATGTTGACTCCAACTCAAGCGAAAATGACAGATTTTACAAAGCCGATGGGGGAAGTAAAAGAAAAACTAAAGAATTTTTGAAATAACAAAAGATAAGTTGTAAAAACAGGTGGGATAAAACATGAGTTTAGAAAACAAAGTATTCGTTGTGACTGGAGCTGGCGGGGGTATCGGTAGTGAATTAGCATATGGTCTGTTACAGCGTGGTGCAAAAGTTGTAGCGGTCGACCTAAATGAAGAAAACTTGAAGCTATTCGAGACACAGGTCAATAGTCCAAATTTAAAGATTGTAGCGCTCGACATCACAGATGAAGAAGCAGTCCACAAGCTCCCGGACATCGTCAAAGAGACGTTTGATACAGTCGAAGGACTCATTAATTGTGCTGGGATAATCCAACCATTTGTTAAGGTGAAAGACTTAGAGACAAAAACAATTAAAAAGGTGATGGATGTAAACTTTTATGGCACGCTTTACATGACACAAGCATTTCTGCCAAAACTTCTAGAAAGACCGGAAGCGCATCTCGTAAATGTCTCAAGTATGGGTGGTTTTTTACCTGTGCCAGGCCAAAGCGTATACGGGGCATCAAAGGCAGCAGTGAAGCTACTCACTGAAGCACTCTATGCTGAACTGAAAGGCACCAACGTCCATGTTTCTGTTGTATTCCCAGGAGCTACAAAAACTGATATCACCAACAACTCTGGTGTCGATACACCTGGAGATGCTTCTAATTCTGACTATCCAATGCTTTCTGCAGAAGAAGTTGCAACTAAAATATTGAACGGAATTGAAAAGAAGAAATACCAGATTTTTACGGGGAATGACTCTCGATTCATGAACATTCTCTACCGTATCTATCCTAAATTTGCGACCAACTTCATCGCTAGTAAAATGCAAAGCCTGTTGTCTTAAATTTTTACGACGACACTCCCTTTTTTATGGCCAGTGTCTACGTAACGATTTGCTTCGACAATCTCTGATAAGTCATAAGTCTTGTCTATCGTCGCTGTTAACTGACCAGCATCAAACATTTTTGCAAGTATTTCTAGGTCCGATGAAAGTTCTTTAGCAACATCAAGACTGTCGACAGTAACGTACGCCCCATTGTCTGCTATGAGGTGCTTTGCGGCAGATTTTGGCAGCTTCCCAACAGCATCAAATACAATATCGAATGTTTCAGTAATGTCACTCAGTTTTGTGGATGTGTAGTCATGCACATTGTTTGCTCCTAGTTTCTTAGAGAGTTCGATACCGTCTGGACCACAAATCGCCGTAACATTTGCTCCGTAGTTTTTCGCAATTTGTACTGCCATAGACCCAACAGCTCCAGTTGAACCATTAATAAGTACATTACTACCTTTCTCTAAACCAGCTTTACGTAGAAAATACAGCGCAGTATTACCACCAAAAGGTAGAGCACTGGCTTCTTCGTGTGTCGCTTTCTTTGGTTTAAGCGCAATCGCCCGTTTATCGGGTAAAGCACAATATTCTGCATATGCACCGAAACTAAAGCCTGCCATAGCATACACTTCATCGCCGACTTTGAATCTTGTTACATCTCTACCTATTTCTACAACTTCACCTGATAATACGCTTCCTGGGATCCTCTTGGGCCTGCGCAATCCTAGTACTATCCGTAAGATAATCTTACTTATTACTCCTTTAAGGCCTTCGCCACCATCAAGCGCACGCATACGAACATCACCAGAGTTTACGGTTGCTGCTTTTACTTTTATTAGTATTTCATTTTGTTTAATTGTCGGCTTAGGCACGTTTTTCACAGAAAGTACTTCCGGTGCTCCGTATCCATTTGCTATAACTGCTTTCATAGTACTCCTTTATTTTTTAGTTTCTTTTATGTGTTTTAGGCGAATTTTCTCTAATCCCTCCAAGATAATAGAAAGCCCGAAATCAAAATCTTGCTGGCCATCGTGAGTGCCATCAATAATACTCTGAGTCATTGCACGTGCATGGGGAAGTTCAGTCTCTGATAAGTACGGTAAATATTGTTGCGCAACTTTTTTGTATTCTGAAGCTTCAATAGGGAAGTCTTCCCGCTGCATGTTAAACCCATAGATGTAGCTATCGATAGTGTTCCAAGCATAGTCGGCTAATTGAGTGCTAAACCCTGCCTGCAGGAGATAGCCAATTGTTGAATCAGAATATTTCAACATACGTCGTCCGTCATTAAAGCCGGATATAAATAAGTGTGCAGCCCACGAATGCTTTTCTAGGACTTCCTTAACTATGTGGGCACGTTTTGTCATTGCTTCTCGCCAATTGATGTCGGCACTTGGTGGATTAACTTCAGGTGCTACATACTCGACCATTGCTGCGATTAAAGCATTTTTATTGGCGACATGGTGATACAGTGACATAGCTTCAACGCCCAACTTACTTGCCAGCTTACGCATCGATAGTGAATCAATGCCTTCAGTATCAGCAATTTCTACTGCCGTTGCAATAATCATGCCGTGAGTCAGTTTCGGCCGATTTTTTTTCTTGACTTTATCATTCATACATAATAACCTTACAGTGTAAGTCTATTATACACTAATAATTGCGTAAAGGAGCTTTTAATGGAATTACTATTTACTTCTGATGCATGGGCATCGCCTGGAGGAGTAGGATTTTTTCTACTTTGTTTGAGCGTATTCTTCTACCTCATGTTTCGTTTAGACGTTAAAAATAAGAAGAAATAAGGACATTAGTGTCGTGTCAAAAACAGGTAAATCAAACTGGCGCAAAGGTGCTGGACTTGCAGTCGGTCTTTTAATCGGTGTACTGCTTGCAGTAGTGTCGGGTAACAACGGTTTATTTGTAATTGGAGTTGCAATCGGTGCGGCTCTAGAAGCCAAAAAATAACAATAAGCTCTAATTTTGAGCAAGGGGGAACTATGAAACTAACAACAGCAAAATTAACAGGTCTATTTTATCTAGGCCTTGCAATAACAGGTGTATTTGCATTTTTATTCGCGAGAGACCAGTTGCTAGTCGCTGGAGATGCAACTCAAACAGCAGCTAATCTCGTAAAAGACGAAACACTTGCACGTTTTGGTATAGCAGCAGAGGTACTAATTGTAGGGTTTCAGGCACTTGCGGCAGTGTGGTTCTACAAATTATTTAAGAAAAAAGACAGCTTTACCGCTGGTCTAATCGCAGTATTCGGTATGGTAAATGCCATCGTTATATTGACGGCTTCTGCTTTTTGGTTAATGGCACTTAATACTGCTGTAGCCGGTGGTAGTAGCGACACAGTACTAACACTATTTGATGCACACGAAACACTATGGCAAGTTGGTGCTTTGTTCTTTGGCTTATGGTTGTTACCGATGGCTTACATGGCTCAGAAATATGACATGCCACGTGGTATGGTTTGGTTCTTAGTGGCTGGTGGAATTGGTTATGTGCTATCAACCTTTACGGGTATTGTACTGCCAGAACAAACTACTCTAAATGAAGCGCTACCAATGCCAGCAACTATTGGCGAATTCTGGATGATTGGCTACCTACTCTTTAAGGATGTGAAAGGCTAGCACAATGGATACTATAGGGTGGATACTACTTGCATTGCTTGCAGTGCAAGTAGTGTTCCAAGCAAAACTGGCTCTCGGCGCTCCGTTGGGACATATCGCATATGGCGGTAGACACAAAGGCGCTTTGCCAAAAAACTATCGGATTATTAGTGCTGTCGCAGTTCTTGTGTATTCTTTTTTTATGACCATTGTTGTCATGGCTTCCACTGCGGATAACGGTGTAAGTTCTAGCAGTCTTATCGAAATTGTACTCTGGATTATGGCAGTATTTTTTGGGCTTGGCACGATTGCGAATGCGTTTTCCCCAAGCAAGCCTGAACGGTGGTGGGCAGTATATACTCTAGCTACACTTCTCTGTACTCTGTATCTATTACAAGTTTAGAAAACAAAGACAGAATATTCTCGTAGTGTTTACGCTTGGGTATATCAGTAGGATGATTTTAGGGCTATTCCCATACTTTGGCTTTGTTTAGTAACTTTGGATATTCAGGTTGAAGTATACAGAATTCATTGTCAAAAGGATCAAGCATAACCCAATAATTAAAACCTCTTTCATGCATATACTTATGCTTTTTAGCTCCAAATTTCTCGAGTCTACTTGCTTCAGCTTCTATATCGTCGGTTTCTATATCTATATGTATTCTTGTTTTGCTGGTCTTTTCTTCAGGGACTAGCTGCAGGAGTATTCGTATGTCATTATCGGGAATTTTCAGCCTTCTGTATGTAGTATCGCTGTTGCCTATCGTCGAGAACTCTTCAAGTTTTGCACCAAATGCGTTGGTGTAGAAGTGTAGTGCTTTATCAAAATTGTTGACGTCAATAGTTATATAGCAGAGTCTACTTTTATGCATAAAATAAGTGTACCAAAAAGCAAATTAATGTAGTGTAGATTTACGGATTCAATCTGACGATTGGCCCTGATAAAGTATAAGATATAGTTTTGTTCCGAGATATAACCTACTATTCGTATGTGTTGTCTATTTAAGCAGACACAGTAGTCTAAAGTCATATTTTAGGTATACTGTAATTTATGAAGACAAAAATTAAGCGCAGTAAAAAAGAAATAGCAAAAACAGTTTTAATAATAGTTGCGGTTGCTATATTGGCTTTTATGACAATCATTAGTGAATCAAATACTGTTAGAAAATTTCGGATTAATTCATTAAGTAATAACATTCTGAACGACTTCAATGGTAGTACCAATAGTGATTTGAAAGATTTTGAATCAAGAAATTTCTGTAGAGAAGCAGGTGTAAAATTTCAAAGATCATATGAGTTCTGCATATCTGAACATAGCTCATCTCTATATAATTCTGCCACAAAATTTAACGAGTCTGTAGATGTATATAATTATTTTGATAAAGACTGGAAAATACGGCAAACAGAACAAGAATCCCTTAAGTCTAAAATAAAAGATGAAGAAGTTACCTATAGCGGTAAAAAAAGTTTCTACGGCAATGTTAATTGTAGTGTATGGTATAGCTATCACACGTCAACAAAATATGAGTCATTGCGTATATCGTGTAGCTTTAGAAAATCAAGTGCTTTTTTGTAATACGTAACATCTTTATTTACCTATTCACATCATCGTCATATACGGAGCAGGCATCTATGCATAGCATGCATCATATCGTTAATTTCATACTCTACTTAACAACCAACATTTGTCAGATAATTAGTTTATTTGCCTTTGTATTGAAATATATAACACGTGGCAGACGTAACGTAACCTGGTCCTTTTCCGGTTTTTAGCAGCTCTTTCTTCGAATCATTTTGTCTATCTTTACGTATGAAATACTGCTCTAACTTTTCTTCGGATAAACGCCACGCTTGTTTCGTGTGTTTTGCTACAGCGATAAGTTTAAAGTCTTTATCTAAATGTGCCATTGTAGCATCGCCATGACTATTGTTTGCGACAAATATCCCGCCTTTTTTTAGATACTGTTTGCCTGCCTGAGAGACAAACCCAGCATATTGCGATAACAACAAGTCGAAATCGTCATCTATATCCAGTGCCGTGTCGTAGTTCTGCTTCAAAAATGTGTACCGAGAAGGTTGAGCGTATTGTTTATTATTCGCTATAAATGCTTCCGCTTCTTCGCTCTCTACCATCTTTTTAAAGGCATCATATGAGTCCACATACACTACTTCTGGGTATACCAGGCTAGGGGTTATATGAATGTGGCTTCCTAGGTACAGTGCCTTTTTGACCGCGTACTTTTGCTGCAGTAATTCGAATAAGCCTAATCTGTCAAACTGACGTGATATGAAGTATTTATTGTACTCATCTAGAAAATGTTTCATAGATTAAGTATCTCATACATTATTAATACTAAGCCGAGTGTGCACAATTTTCTTATGGTGTCTGTAGAGTACGCATCAAGTACGTTGATGGGACGACTCTAGTTAAGTATTCCGACAGTAAGACCGATCAGCGCAAACTCAACGATAACCCACGTAGCGTCAATCCACATGAGCTTAAATGGTCGCAGAGCGAATGCGTATAAAAATAGTATTTGCGATGCAGCAAGCCCCACACCTAGAACGGCACCATCAAACAGTCCGTCAAACCAACCTTGAGTGTCAGCCAGCACAACATTTAGCGTAAATGCTCCAACACTGCTCGTCACAAGAACTAGCGGCATAATCCGGCTCACGTATGCTTTCTCTATGTCTTTTGCTTTAACCTCAACCGCTTCCATCCATGGCTTACCTGCAAGGCTGCTACTGTACCAGACGAAGCTCCATACCATGCTTACGACAACAGATACCGCCACAGCTACCCAATTCACGTTGTTTAACATTTCTGATAAATCCATTACTCCTCCATTATGCCGATTGTGCTAATTATCTCATAAGTAAAAGTTTCAATTCTACTCTGGGTATCAAAAAGTCAGAACTATATCTACAGTTCTGACTTCATCTATTCCAGCTTGGCTCCGGGGACTGGATTCCCCAGGGAAATTTTGGAGAGCTTTAGCACGTGCTAGTACTGCACGCTCTGGCTCAAAATATCGAACCAGCCCTTTCAGGGCAATCTGGTTCGATTCTACATCTTCGATGTAAAAGAAAAAGCCCCGACAAATGTCGAGACTTCATTTTTGGCTCGCTGTGGTGAGCGAGTTACGAACTACTCATATACTACTTTAATCTGTTCTAGAACTGTGACATAATTAATTTAACTAATTTAATTTATACAGATGGTACAAATACTTAACGACTCAAAAACTGATATCCATGTCATTAAAACTGATTTTGGAACTAATGAAATAAACTTTGTAGAGAGAAAAGGTATTGGACACCCAGATACACTAGCAGACAATCTTGCTGAGCACCTAAGTGCAAAATATTCTCGATACACGTTAGAAAAGTTTGGAGCAATCTTACACCACAATTTTGATAAACTTGGTATTCTAGGTGGAAAATCTTTAGTAAAATTTGGCAGCGGAAAAATGACTAGCCCCATAAGAGTGCTAATTAACGGGCGAATATCTGATAAATTTGGCGACGAAACAATACCTTTTAGAGAGATGCTTTCGTCAGCTACGTACGAGTTTATAAGTGCTCGATTCGGTGAGTTGATCCCCGAAGATATGGTATCTATAACATTTAATATAAGTACAGCAAGTAGTCCTGGGCATTCAGACAAGAATGATAAAAGCGGCAGTAGTCGCAATTACTGGTTCCAACCTAGAGGGTTAAATGATCTACCAGAAATACATAGTTTGTTCTCGAATGATACTTCAATTGGATGTGGGTATTACCCTTTAAGAAGTATTGAATCCTATGTCTTAATGCTGGAAAACGACCTCACATTAGGTGAGTTTGCCAAGAAACACGTTTGGGCTGGTACAGATGTTAAGATAATGGGTTCTGATATAGAAGGGAAAGTAGATATAACTCTATGCGTTCCTCAGATCTCTAGATATGTTAATGACATCGAAGAGTATAAAGCAAACATCAAGATCATAAAGGACTATTTAACTGAGCATTCTCAGAAAAATTTAGGGAGTAAGGTCAATTTTAATCTCAATACGCGTGATGATTACGAAAGGCAAGAGCTATATCTGACAGCTACTGGATCTTCGATTGAAAGTGGTGATGAAGGCTTGGTAGGTAGAGGTAACCGTGTTAACCAGTTAATTACGATCAATAGTCCTATGAGCATGGAGGGTGCAAGTGGAAAGAACCCTGTATATCACATCGGAAAACTCTACTATATAGCAGCCCATCAAATAGCAAAGAAGGTTTATGAAAAATTCGATGGCCTGCAGAATGAAGTGTATCTAGTGAGTAACAGCGGCAGGGCATTAATCAGTCCTTGGAAGACCGTAATCAAGGTGCCGAAAAATAGTAATGTTAACCAATCAGACGTAGAGTCATTTGTTGTTGGATGCCTCAGAGAGATACCGCAAATTACAAACGAATTAGTGTCAGTAAATTCAGAATTAGTTATCTCATAAGTATGAAGTAGCTAGCTTTAATCTATAGTTGTATTTCTGTACAAAATGTACTAAAGTATCAGTAGGAATTATTTACCAATGCATGACTTACGTGAGATATTTTCTGAAGAGCAGTTTGGACAGACTGTCGAAGCTTTGCAATATCGTGGTTTTGAGCTAACTGAAGGCGATAGAGCCGTCTATTATGAACTTAGATCGTTGCGAAGTGGCCAAGAAGATTTACGTGCAGATAAAAATAGAATAGCGGCACAGTTTAAAGATTCAGACGACCAAAGGCGAGCTGAACTTAGAGAAGAATTGGCTACAGTTGAAAGTGCATTAGAAAGTGCTAAAGAACAGCTTGAAGGGGTTGAGCCTGGATTTAATGACAGAATGCTCAGAATGCCAAATATATCTGCTCCTCACGTACCTATCGGTGGATCAGAAGATGAAAACGTTGAGGTTTCTGTTCATGGTGAAATTAAGGTGTTACAAGGTGATGTTACATTAGATCATCTTACTCTTGGCACAAGACTTGGTATTATTGATAACGATAATGCCGCCATGCTATCGGGCTCTAAATTTTCTCTTTTACGCGGTGAAGGTGCTGTACTAAAACGAGCATTGATAAATTTTATGCTAGACAGCTCTACAGCAAATGGCTATGAGGAGGTTGATGCTCCATACTTAGTTAGACCCGATATAATGCAGGGGACAGGTCAGTTACCAAAGTTCGATGATGACATGTTTAAAACCACAGACAATAAAGGTAATCCTCTATATTTGATTCCTACCACTGAGGTTACATTGACCAACTTATTAAGAACTCATGTGTTCTCTCCCGAAGAACTTCCGTACAAGCTTACTGGATCATCAGAGAACTTCCGCCGCGAAGCTGGAAAGTCAGGGCAGGACACTAAGGGACTAATCAGGAATCATCAATTCCCAAAAATCGAGTTAGTTAGAGTTGCACACCCAGATGATTCTTGGGAAAGTTATTACGAGATGATAGATGAAGCAAGTTTGGTTCTAGAAACCCTGGGCTTACCTTATCGGCATCTTGATCTTTGTACGGGAGACTTAGGAGTTGCTGCTATGGCAACGAGGGACCTTGAAGTTTGGTTACCTAGCCAAGGCCGTTACCTGGAGGTTTCTAGTGTTAGTAACACTGGGTCTTATCAATCTCGTAGAATGGGTATGAAATTTCTTAATCCAGAAACTGGAAAACGTGAATTTGTTCATACACTTAATGGTACAGCAGTAGCTGTTGGAAGAACACTAGCTTGCATACTAGAAAATGGCCAGAATCCAGACGGTTCAGTAGACATTCCAGAGGCACTGCATGATTACACTAAGTTTAGTAGGATTACGACTGAATGACAGGAGCTATTTTTATAGGTGGTGGTGGTGGAAAAGAAGATGCTGTTGAATTAGATGCAGCATATAAAAATAAAGTATTATCTTCATCGAAATCACCAAGTTGCTTGTATATTCCCCATGCTATGGAGTCAGGAAAACATAGCAAAGCTCTTCACTGGTTTACTGAAACGTATGACTTCTTTGAGGATATTAAGTTACTGCAAGCCCCTAAAGATTTAGAGGATGAATACGATAGCATCTATATGGGTGGAGGATATTGTCATAGGCTAAGAGATACTCTAATAAGCTTTGATGTCCATTCGGCGTTTTTTAAATCTTTTATTGGAAAAGGCGGCAGCCTATATGGTGGTAGTGCAGGAGGGGTTGTTCTAGGAAAAACCTTATTGTCATCAAGAGAAGTTATGTTACGACCTGAAACGTTTCTGCCTTTAGACCATCAGGGCATGGATATTTGCAACGGACTTAGCTTTAGGCCTCATTTTACAGGCAGCAAAGACGAGGCTTTAGCAATAGAATCTCTTTCTAGGGAGCAAGAAATAGCAGTAATAGCTCTTAGCGAGGGAGCTGGAGTAATAATACAAGAGGGCCAAGGACACGAACTCATTAACCCTGATCTTGCTCTAGAATTTGGTGTGGACTTATGATTAATATTGAAGCTTTTGAAGCTCGAATGAAATGTCTAGAAGCGTATTCTTTCTCAGAAAGATATGCAACTGCAGTATCTAATTTAGCTGATCTGTATACGGAAATCGAATATGTTGAACCTATGCCGCTAGTTCGTGATATAGACGTAGACTCAACCTTACTAACTTCCTCCGGTTTACAGTATATGAACCAGTTCATACATGGTGATATGCCAGTACCCAACCATGCGTTCTTGATATCACAGCCTGTCGTTAGGATGAACTATCTCCCTACTGTGTCTATGGGGTCATATACAAACTTCGTCAATTTCGGCACAATGCAAATTGGCTTAAACCAAAATGAACATACCACTTTAAGCAATGAGTACCGAGATGTCTTGGCTGAAGCAGCTGGAAGTGATGTGACTACAATTACTGTCAGCGAAGATTTAAAGCATAACAGAAACGGAATGGATTATAGAACATACCATGAGAATTACGTTGTCGATGACCTTGAGGTCGCCGATTCTCTTTTTCACGAAATTGTTCTAGCAGATGGTGCAACTATAACATTGTCAGAACTTGGGGGTGGTTTAGAGAGACTATTATTCGGAAGATCACCTCTAGTAATTCAAGAAACAACAGGTATTAGCACAATAGATGCTACCAATATCGAAGCAGCTGACGCTTTTAGGGGCGCAGTCTTGATAGCTGGAAACAGTGTTAGGCCTTCAAATAATAACCAAGGCTACCAATTGCGCCGACTTTTAAAGCGTATGCCAGATACTTCAGCAGACCTACAAGAGTTTATGGAATCGTTAGCATTCAGCCAAGTACCACAAAGATATTGGCAAGATATTGGCGGAACGCAACTTCCATTCAAAGAAACTGCAGACATAGTTAGAAAAGAGTTATGGCGTAACGTAAACTTGGCAGCCTTAAGTAGAGCTGGAGTTAAATCTAAGTCAAAAATGGATCTCTCTATGGACCCAGTAGCTTTCTCTACTAAATTTAGTCTAGGTGAATAGATTATCTAGGCGTTTTATACCTTCTGGGTTAAAAATATCAACTATCCTATCATTGCAAAATATTAAGCCAGAGCTCTCGCTAAGTCCGATAAGATTTGAATTAAATCTCTTTGCTTCGGCTATATGACGATTACTAAACTCACCATATAAATGTGGCACAAGAGAGGAGTTATTCAAATAATTGTACCCATGATTATCGTTTGACTCAACAAATTCATCAGTTGGAGCTACCGTAATTGTTTTGCCAAAAATAATTGCTCCAGCACTTCCTCCGTAAACAAGACCACCGCTGTTGATATGTTTACTTATGTAATCATCAAGTCCATAATGAGCGAGGGTATATAGTAGCTTACCAGTGTTGCCGCCTCCTATGTATATAAGATCATATGTTTTCTTAGAAAAAGCTTTAGCACTAGCTGAGCTAGTCACTGTATCTATACTTTCAAGATATCCGTACTGACTCTTAAACCAATTAACAGCGTCACTATAGTAATCATTCTTTAACGCTACGGGTATATATAGACATCTAGAGGACCCACGCTTAAGTAATGCTTTTCGTAAAGATAGATCAATCTTTTTTGATTGTTTAGCGTTGCCACCGCCCGATAGATATATTAAACCTTTCATAATTCACAATTGTACATATGATAGATACCTTTGACAAATATAGGTCAATATTATAAGTTATACATATGACAAATAACGAAATGACTCTTGAAACTTATGAACGTAATATTGACAAGTTTATTGAACGCACGCCTAAAGACACTATTGGTGAAACTAAAGTTTGGCTTGATGCAATCGCAGAAAGAGTTTCTACAGGCAGCAGTGTGCTTGAAATAGGAAGCGGCTTTGGACGTGATGCCGACTACTTAAGGTCAAAAGGTATTGGAGTGTTGTGTACTGATGGAGCTGCTGGTTTTGTTAAAGCGCTAAGAGCGCGAGGTCATGAGGCTATGCAACTAAACGTACTTACTGACGAGATAGACGGTTCTTATGATCTAATATTTGCAGATGCAGTTTTCGAACATTTTACTCGTGACCAACTTGCTTACGCCCTTTCAAAACTAAATAGGGCCACTGTAGATGGTGGAACTTTAGGTTTTAGCATCAGGAGAGGTGAAGGTGAATATTGGTCAAAAGAGAAATTAGATGAAGATAGATTTTTTTGTTTGTGGGAACCTGACCAACTAGGTTTCGCCGTAACCGCTGCTGGTTTTAAGGTCGATAGTATTTCAGAGAGCAATGGCTATCAAAACATAAAAAGACTTTACCTACTTGCTACCAAATAGTTTTAGTAGATTTCCATTTTATTGCTACTTTGCTTCATAACTAAAGTATCTCACGAAACAAAAACACTATGTTTCCATAGTGCTTTCAGCTTGGCTCCGGGGTGAGAAAGTCCAGTGGACTTTTGCAAGGGAGACCACTCTTGAACACTTGTTTTCAAAGAGGTGGCGACGGGGTCGCGGAACGTGACTGGATAGAATCAACACAACAAATCTGTGCGCCTGGAGCAGGGCAGCAGACTTGATATCGAACCAGCGACCTCGAAGTTAACAGCTTCTTGTCCGCTGTACAGCGGACTACCCAGTATTTAGTATTAATTTCTTGGCTCAGCTTACAGGTCACGGACTTTAATAACTACTGTAAGTTGCTGTCTTCAGCTAGGCGAACCATTCTATCTATAAACCAAAATTTAACTATCATAACAAGCAGCGAAGACAGTACAAGGGGTATAAGTTCTTGTTGCCAACCAAAGTAAATAAACAGCCCAAATAATGGAATATTAGCTAAGTTCAGTAGCGTCGGCAGATCGTGCTTCAATTTTTTACCATCCTCAAAATATAGTTTTTCACCAATAACACCTTTACTCATCCAGTTATCGCCATTTTTAGGTCGAGGGAATAACAGCGGATTCACAACAAGCCAAACCAAAGTTATTCCTATGATCCAGTAGTTGTGCAAGTATAAGCCGACTGCTAACATCGGCATGGATAGAACACGACTCCATCCACTCCATGGATTAGTATGCCTATCCCAGACTCTATCGCTTAGTATTGCCATAAACCTACTATAGCAGATGCTTAGATTAAAATAGCAGGCTATTCAGTAGCGCGAAAGCTTACTGGATAGCCTGTAAAATATATGCTCTTGGCTCCGGGGACTGGAAAGATAAAATCCGCCCGTCTACCAAGCTAAGGCTTGGTGGGGGATTTCCGCCCCAGCTTCGCTGGTTCAATTCGCATACTGCGAACTTAAACTAAAAACAGACCCGATTGGGTCCGTTCTTAGTTTGGCTCCGGGGACTAGAAGCCTATGGAAATTCCGCCCGTCTGCAAGCTAAGCTTGCGGGGGAATATCGAACCGCTTCGCTGGTTTAATTCGCTGTTCGCGAACTCAAAAGAAAAGAGTCAGACAAAATGCCTGACTCTTTTCTATTGGCTCCGGGGACTGGATTCGAACCAGCGACCTCGAAGTTAACAGCTTCTTGCTCTACCGCTGAGCTACCCCGGAACGCCTAACTCATTTTCTTAAAGTAAGGATGAGTACAGAGGTAGATTATACGTCTTTCGTGTGATACCGTCAACCAGAGTTAGAGAAATTTATGCAACTCTGGATTCTATAAAGTGTCGGACTTCATCTGGTACTGGCATCACAGAGAGCCGACCATTACGCACCAAAAGGAATTCGTCATTTACCGAATCAGCTTTGATGTCGGCAAGTGAAAGAGTTTTAATATATTTCTTAACAAACTTGATATCAGCAACCCAGCTTGTGCGAGGATCATCCTCATTTTTTCTTGGCTCTGATATTACTTCAGCAAGTCCAACAATCTGTTTCTCTTTCTGTGAATGATACACATAGACATGATCACCGACCTCCCATTGCTTGATAAAACCAATCGCCTGAAAGTTGTGCACCCCGTCCCAAAGGGTAGAGCCGTCCCGTTTCAGGTCATCGATAGAATAGTCAGTATCTGGGTCTGCTTTAACTAACCAATAGTTCATGGACACTATTGTATCAGCGTGCATCTATGAACAAAAAACGTAGTTGCTGTATATACGTGAGCGCTTTAGAATAGTACTTTGGGATATGCAGAAACAAATATACTTTTTTGGTGGTATAACATTCGTGCTGTTAGTTGCAGTACTTGTCTTTGTTGTTATGTCAAAGAGTGACGGAAGCAAACTACCTCAAACATCTGTCAGCGAGAATCAGTCGCAGCCTAAAAAGAAAGTGAGTGACTCCGATATCGTTGCTGTTTTTTCTGAAACACCTGTTCAGAGTCAGATAACAAACGCAGTGCCGACAGACGAAGCAGATGTCGCTGCTGCTAGTGATACTCAACAAGTAAAGATCACATTGCCTGATGGATGGGACATCAAATCTAATGATACTAAAGAAAAAAGTGACTGTGATGCCAGCAAACAACAAACAGTAGCTGTGTTTGAGAATGGTGATGAAAAAATTACTGCGTACGAAAACGCAAGTCCAACAGGATGTGACGGTAAAACGATCGGTGATGTTAATGTGACATTCGAGTACCAAGAAAACGGAATTATCAAGGTTAAGCGCCCTTCACAGTTCACGCAGTGCATTAAAGAGCAAAACAGTACATGCCCTAAGGGTGACGGTAAAGTGACGGTGTTTGTCACATCGGATACGCCAAATCCACTCAATGGACACACTTACGCTTTCCGCATTGATGACACCAAGCTAGATGCAGATTTTGATACACAAGTTACTGGTTTAATTTCACACATTGACCAAATAACTTTCAGCTACTAAGCACTAAGGCTATACTTAAACCTATGTCGATCATCGAAGCAATTATCCTCGGACTTGCTCAGGGCTTAACAGAGTTCATTCCGGTTTCCAGTTCAGGGCATCTGTTGCTTTTGCATGAGATGCTCGGTACCAATGAAAATTCACTCGGTTTCGATGTAGTGCTTCATGTAGGTACATTGCTGGCACTTATTGTTTTCTTTAAACAAGACATCACGATGCTCATTAAAAATGTATCACAAAAGAATAGCGAGGGAAGGCTTGCACGAATTTTAGCAGTAGCGACACTGCCTGCTGCGCTTGTTGGATTATTGTTTAGCGATTTTATTGACGATACAGTGCGCTCTCCATTTGTTGTGATGATAGCGCTCGCAATCGTAGGAGGCATCATGCTTATAGTAGATTCGCTAAAACCTAAAACGAAAAATATCGAAGAAGTGAGCATGAAACAGGGAATTCTTATCGGTGTTGCTCAAATGTTTGCATTAATCCCTGGAGTCTCTCGCTCAGGGGCGACGATTACAACTGGACTAATGCTAGGACTCAGTCGTGAACTTGCTGCAAGATTTTCTTTCTTGCTCGCCATACCAATCATCACAGGATCTGCTCTTGGATTGTTAATCAAAGGTGATTTAGGGGCTTCTGACCAGACATTGCCATTGCTACTCGGCATGTGTGCGGCATTTTTGAGTGGACTGTTTGCAATTAAATTCATGCTCAACATTATCGGTAAAGTTGGACTGCGTCCATTTGCACTGTATCGCATCGCACTCGCTGTAGTTGTTGGTTTATTTTTGCTGTAAAATAAAACCATAAACATTGTTGAGGAGAAGAAATGACACTTAATTTAACTAAAAAGACGCTTTTGTATGGAATTTATCTATTGTTGCTTGTGGTGATACTTGGACTACTTTTATGGTCACAGCCATGGAAGGCGAACTCTTCGAGTGAGACTCGAAAAATCACAGTGAGCGGACAAGCGACCGTGGAGTCCGAGCCAGATTTATACGTCTTCAGCCCTTATTTTGAAGTGAAAGATACAGATCAAGAAGCTGCTCGTAAGGAAGTATCAACGCTTGCAAATAATGCTGTTGAAGCTATGAAAGAGCTTGGTGTCGAGGAAAAAGACATTACACTCGATGTAAGTAACTATGACCGCTGGTACTGGGCTGAAGGAGAAGAAGGGGTAATGAATGCGTACCTCACCATTAAAATTCGAGACAAAGACCTTGCGCAGAAAGTTCAAGATTACCTTACAAGCTCAAGTGCAAAAGGTCAGTTAACAAGCCAAGAGTCATTTAGTGAAGAAAAGCAAAAATCACTTGAATCTGAGGCGACTGAACAAGCGATTGAAGACGCGAGGAGTAAAGCTGAAGCTCAGGCTAAGCTTTTCGGGGCGAAACTAGGTGATGTTATCGAAGTAAAGCAAAACGAAGATGTCAGCGCGTTGCCTTACCGTGGGATAGCAGAGTTACAAATCTCAGATGGAGCAGATAAATCATTGCCAGTTCTTCCAGGTGAGCAGGAATATACAAAGACACTTCAGGTTGTCTACGAATTGCGCTAAGTTGTCATATACGTAAGAGGTATCGTACAATTACATAAGTATGAAGAACGCTTTAATCGCACTTTGGGTGTTACTGACTCTAGGGTTGCTGGGTACGACAGGTTATTTGTTTATGCAAAACCGCGACCTCGACCGTCAGATTAACGAAACTACTGAAGAAAAAAATGAACGGTTAGTTAACGAAATCAACAAAGTGTTTGATTTACCAGATGAGACGCCGGTCGTCGCAATCGTCACAGACAAAGAACAGTTTATTAGTGAGTATCCAGTATTTGAAAATGCTGAGTCAGGTGATTACCTGCTATTCTTCCGTAAGGCACGACTTAATGTCTTGTATCGTCAAAGCGAAAAACGAGTTGTGAAGACCGCACAAGTTGCCGTCCCAATAAGTATTGAACTTATCGGTAGCAAAGACGCGATTGCTGAAGCTGAATCTCAATTGCAAGAGCTTGAAGGCAGCGTTACATTGGTTAAAACAGTTAATACAGGGATAGCGCAAAGCTTAATCTACGATGTTGACCAGGACCAAGCAGACGAAACAAGCCAGCTTGCAGACAGACTAGAAATTAAATCTGCTTCGACATTACCAGACACAATTACACCAGGAGACACAACGGAAATTGTTATTCTTTTGGCTGACTCTTCTGCCCCTGAGTCTACAGAATAGGGACACGGTTATTTCTTTTCTTCGGGGTCAATAAGTACAGATCTTAATTTTGGTTTACCTTTAGCTTCAGCTAGATCGGTCATGATAAGCTCTGACCTTGTAGATAAATCCATATCTTTTTCAGGGAGGTGTAGTCCAGAAATGTAAACTCCAGATTTTGGTGGTTCTGACAAGTCCAGTGATATACCAAGGACAGGCCCATTAAAGTATAGATTGATTGTATTAGGTGATGGTCTCATCATTTGCCATTCTCTAGCAAATTTTTTGACATCAGTAGGGAATTTCCATGGGGTATGGTAATCTCTAGTGCCACTCGGAGCTACGCCCCTTATAGTAGGTACTTCATTGGTAGTTTGCATAAGTAAATTTGATTGAGTATTAAACTCTCCAACATATTCTGGATCAAGACGTTTTCTGACTTCTTTGTTTCCTGCAGGTATCACAAAACGTACATTACTAAACAGACCCTGCATAGCTGGTACGGCAGGTAGATTATTTGTTTTTACATATTTCAACATAGCACTAACAGCTAGATCGGTTTCGAATTCGTCCGCTCTAACACCGTTTTCTTGTAAACAAACAGACGTCATTCCAAGTGCAAGTGCAACACCTATTACGTCACGATGATTCGTCGCTATGACTAGGTCGCCTTGATCTAAGCGATCTTTAAGATGGGTAACTAAGTCTTTTCTGTCGAGCATAATTTCAATATATTGCTCTATTTCCGGTATGATAATTCTGCCAAAATCAACAAGCTCTTTTGTGGTTGCCGACTTTCCTCTAGATGCAATTGTATCGATAGCTTGTATTTCCCGAATTTTGTCCGGTTCCGTTGAACTCTCTGGATCAAGATAATCAAACTTATCATGGTCATTAAAATGGGTACCAACCATTTCTTTGAAAAGTTGATCTACTGCTTCTTGACTCTCAAGTTCGACTAGATTTGGATTCCTAATAAGACCATAGCGACTATCTAAAACTTCTACCATTACAGTAATTTATATATTATAAATACAATTTAGTCAAACGCCGTGAAAAACACAATATGTAGCGTGAGCAGAATCGTGCTAGACTCTAGGTAATAGGCAAATTAATAACAAAAACGATCATGAAGCAGGGTGAAATTCCCTCACAGTGCCGCTACGGTCAAAGTCCGAGCTGATCTAAAACACCCGAGCAGGAAATAAAATGGCGTTGAGCCCAACAGAGGTAGAAAGACCAAATGGCGTGGAATTTGAAGATTTCACACATGAATCAGACTTTATTCTGTGGGAAAAAGAGCTTCAACAAAAGACAGCGGTTTTAGCTGAGTGTTTGCCGTACGAAGGTGAAGCTCTGGATCTATCTAGGGCGCTGCTCGCATCAGCAGCGGTAAGCTCTCTGATAAAGATTGAGACTGTCGATAATGGTGAACAAACAACACTCATGACTTCGGCGCAACGAGCCAATTATGATCCCGATGCAAAAGCGATGGTGTTAACTAATGCGAAGACAGACTACCTTGAAAGGGCGTATAAATCCGGACATACAGTAAGTGTTGACTTGTTTGCAGTAGATGGCGAGCTCTCTCAGCATGGACAAAGTATGATGAACGTCAACGTAAATAGTATGAAGTACTTAACAGATGAAACACTGAAGAATCGAGGACGAATAGAAACTCATAATGCTGTACGTCAACAAAAATATTTCGAAGCTGGCCTCCTGTGTGATCATACACTTGTTACGTTCTCGCTCGTACCGGAAGCAATAGAGAAATCTAAAGCTAAAAAATTAGGATTCTTCACGGAGAATATGAGTTTAGCAATCCAGGCTGTTGGGAGTGCAGATGATGATTCTGTAAAGCTTGAGTCTGCATTTGTCGCCGGGGCAGATCTTGATGGCCGAAGATTTGATTTGGACACGGTAAAACAACTGTATTTAGACCTCGGTATAGATATCCAAGATAAAAATACAGAACAGATACTGGCGAGCCCAGTGCTAATTCATAACAGCCTTATGAAAGACGGGGTGGTGGATATAGTGAAGCTTTATGACTGTATAGCAGGCAGAATAACGTCACAGCGCCGTTTTTATGGCCAACAAGCAAGTGGTGGAAATGACTACGAAGAACACAAAAAAGAATGTACTCGAAGAGAGCGCGTAGCAAATGAAGTAGCTGAACGCACTGCAGATGCGTTGATAGCTGCAGCTGATACGTTCAGCGCCCCATTAGATGCAACTCGCAAGCTTCATGAGCTAAATGATGCAGAATTAAAGAGAATGATTGTTACGGACAGCAGTATTGATGTCGCTGTTCTTGGGCCTACTGCTGTTCATGCAGTTGAGCAAGCAAGAATGTATTACGCAAACAATGACATGATGAGTTTGCAGATTTCACTAGAGTCCATACGCAGAAATGGCTCATCTAGCT
Organism: bacterium; assembly: GCA_030427445.1. Classification (GTDB taxonomy): domain Bacteria; phylum Patescibacteriota; class Saccharimonadia; order Saccharimonadales; family SZUA-47; genus JAUIBQ01. Next base: position 59,397 of record JAUIBQ010000005.1, read on the forward strand.
CTTGTCCAAATGGTGGATTTTCGAGTGGAGAATCGTCAGTTGTTGGTGTCGAGAGTCTGGGTGCTGGTATGGGTGACGAAAACCAAGAAGAGATTGGGGGAAAGCAGGAGATGACCTGCCCATTCTGTGAAGAGAAAACGAGCGGAGATCCGTGCGCAGACAGTATTACATGTACTAAATGTAGCGCATCTACGAAGTATTCAGAGGAAGAGAATAACAGAAGAGCTGCACAGTATAAGAAACTCAAAATGATCAAAGTAGCTAGTCAAGAAGCAGTTGATAAAAATTTCTGGGGTTTAATGAAAGGGGTAAAAGATGACAGCAGATGATTACCAACACATGCAAGATATTTGTAACGGAATTTGCGACATTACCGAAAATTATGCTGAGGAAAAAGATTTGATGCGCTGCGTAACGTGCCCTTTCTGTAAAGAAACCGTCGACGCTATATTAACGCCAACGACGATTGCATGTCCGGCGTGTGAAGTAGTCGTCACTAGACAAGCTTA
>JAUIBQ010000041.1 GCA_030427445.1 bacterium
GCTCTCGAGCAGCGGATCTTGTGGGGCTGGAGCCAAAAAAGTCTGGGTGTATGACGGTAATAGTTGGGATGATTCTGCAAGCGGACAGGATGCACCAGTTTGTTCTAATTTAAATGAACCAGTTATATATAGTGAATTTGTTGAGAAATGCTACGAGGACAGTGAAGGTACGAAGTTAATTGATAACCCTAATGGGTCAATTACAAACTCTGTAAATTAGACATATTATTTCTAACCTCCTCCACTACAGAGAGCCATGAAAAGAACCGTAGCCTAATGGCTGCGGTTTTTTCATACCCCAGAGTCTGACTATGCTTACATGAAATATAATTGTGTATTGTCTGACTACAGTACGTGCTTGGTACAAATAGACACCTACTCCTGTATATTTGATTTGACGCTGTTAATCGAGCAACGAAGTAAGTAGACTATGATTATGATTACCGAAAAAACTGCATTCCACGACATCACAGATGAGCTAAAAGCAGCATTACAAAAAGAAAACCTCACTGAATATTGGAACAGTCTAACTGACATACAGCGTAACGAATGGGTTTGCTGGACAACAATGGCGAAACAACAAGCCACTCGCGATAAGAGACTTAAGCGAGCGATTGAAGAAATGCTTGATGGTGATAAAACTCCGTGCTGTTGGCCTGGTTGTCCGCATCGACGACCGAACGCAGCTAAATGGTTCAAATAAGACACCTAATCCGTAAAGTCCACTTGAGCATATCCTTCAATAAAGATCAGAATAGTACCAATCTTTCTGCTTGTAGATATCAATAGGTCCTCACGGCTATATCCGAGTTCTTTGTTGCTATACTTTAACCATGAAAACGGAAGGAAAATATACTAACGGACAGATCGTAAAGGAACAAAAAGGTGATATTCTTACGTTTTACCATAAAGATGGGAAGATAAAAGCTCGCGGCAAGTACATTAATGACTCATTTGAGGGCAAGTGGGAGTTTTTCAAAAAAGAAGGTTATCTATGGAACGTTGGTCATTTTAAAAACAATCAAAAACATGGGAAATGGATACGCTACCGCTCTGACGATAGTATCGAAAAAGAGCAAGTGTTCAGTGAAGGTATCGAAGTAAAGTAGCTGTTAGTAACTAGGTTTCTTGTATGACGGATATTCTGTGATGATAATCACACTATTATTTGCCTAGTTGAACGATAATACATTTGAATAATAAGGAGAAGCGAAATGGCAAAGAGTAGTTCAAGTGATATTAGTGGCTGGATAGGATGGGTATATTTTGGTGGGCTGATGATGGTCTTCCTAGGGATAATGCATGCTATAGCTGGCCTGGTAGCACTATTCAAAGACGAGGTATACGTAATTGGTGAAAAAAATATCTGGGTTCTTGATTATACTTCTTGGGGCTGGATACACCTCTTAGCCGGTCTACTAGTATTGTGTGCAGGGTTCGCAGTCATGTCTGGAAAGATGTGGGGAAGAGTTTTGGGAATTATTTTGGGAATTATTGCTGCTGTTGCAAACTTTGCGTTTATACCAATCTATCCACTATGGTCCATTGTTATGTTGGTTGTAGCAATCCTCGTCGTTTATGCACTAGTAGCTCATGGTGATGAGGCAAAGAAAATACTAGAGTAGAGATTAAAAAGTATCCATATCAATAAAGGAATACGGAGATTATTTCTATGGACGAATCGAACACAAGTGATTCTGGTTCTCACAACGTGTTGACAGTTATTCTAATTTTAATGCTACTTGGACTGGGAGTTGCCTTCCTCTTATACTGGCAAGATGTTAATAGAACGCAAGATGCACAACAAGCCGAAATAGAGCGTTTAAATCAACAAGTCGAAGAAACTCAGAACAACGTTTCT
>JAUIBQ010000006.1 GCA_030427445.1 bacterium
CGAGCAGTTCCTGGGTTGGCGAGAGTTCGACGAATTTCGGCGCTTCGCGGTGGATGACCATGCGTTCTTCCTCGCCGATCGGACCGCGCTCATCGATAGGGTCACCCAGCACGTTCATGGCTTTTACGAGACGGTTTTCTTCTGTTGTCAGAACGTTATTCATACTTTAAGTATTTTAGCATCTACTTAAACATCATGTCAATTAGTTTTATTAGCCGCTATTACTAAACTGACTTTATATGCACTGTATATTAGCAATACAATACCAGCTAAGTTTAAGTAAAGAGCAAATGACAACGCAGCGCTGGTCGTAGTTATTCCAATAGCAGTAAGTAATGGTGCGAGTAGGGATGTTCCACACGCTGCGCAGCCACCGCTGAGAATGCCAAATACGATACCAATGCCTCCAGATTTAGTAGTCTTAGCTCGTTGTTTAAAAGCTACGAAGAATGATGCTGCAAGCACGTAGCCAAAGATTAAGGCCATAGTGTAAACGGCAACTACGTTCGGTAGTGGCAGGCCGTCGGTACTGAACAGTACATCGCGTATAGCTTCTAGTTTAAAGGCTATGTCGATATCTAGTTTTATCAGCGTCCAAAGCAGGTCAATATCTAAAAGTGCGTTGATAAGTGCGAACCCAAAGAAGCTTAGAATGATAAAGCTTACTATTCGCTTATAGCTAGAAAAAAAGTAAACGAATCCATTTCTCGCAGTAAGTAGCTTGAACTTAAGAGGTGCTTTTACTTGTGACATTACAGCTCTGCTTCAATCAAAGCTTTGAATACTGAGAATTGCTGTGGGCCGACTAAGGAGGTATCACCAACTACGAAGCTTGGAGTGCCTCGAACTTCTTTTTCTGCGGCTAATAATTGGTCGTTGTTAATATATTTGTTGATGGTCATCTGGTCATCTAGGCAGGCTGAGAACTCATTTGTTTCCGAGCCACCTGCTTGAGTATAAATGTCGGTTAGTACTTCTGCTGTCAGAACATCATCAAACTCTGCCTGGAAGTTACCTTCAGCAAAGAAATTATCATACATGTAGTCGAATACGCCATCGTGATACCCAGCAAACACGTCTCCGTGTATCTGAGAGCAGTATGCTCCTCGTGCAGCACGACCTGAGTCTGGCCCGATAAAAGGTGTCTGGTGAATCTCAAAAGCTACTGAGTCTCCGTACTCATCTTCGATCTGGTTTTTTACTGTGCGATGAAAGGTATTGCAGTTAGGGCAGTTATAGTCAACGAACTCGGTAATTATGACTTGCGCGTTGGGGTCTCCGATGTATAGCTTCGGGCCTTCTTCTGATTCAAATTCTTCGTCGCTAGATTCTTGGGGTGTTGCATCATTTACGCTCGAGGACTCTAAGGCTGTAAACTCCATTGCGTCGTCGTTATCGTTATTTACAACAAAGAAACCAAAACCTACTACTAATAAAATTGCACCAATAATATAAATATACTTTTTCATGAATATATTTAAGCAAATGCTTAAAGCTTATGCAAATTGATGAATGGCAGGGAGCCGTCAGTCTGTATCGTGTCGCCCCCATTATTGTGGTCGTGATATGCATCTGTGAAGTGCTCTATGATTTCCATCGATTCTATAGCATCGACACGTTTTAGATCGTTGATTATAAAATCACGTTCTTCATCGATGTTTGTCGCTATCATATGGTCAATCTGTAGAGTAAATAACTTGATACCCACCGACTTGTCGTATGTTGCAGCTGCTAACCATTCTGCCTCATGGCCTCCTGGTAATCTCCATCCTTTTGGAACTTTCCAGAATCGTATGTGATGTCGTACTTTTGGTGAGTTACCGACCTGAAGCTGATAGGCAAAATCTTGCTGACGTCCGAATAAGTACATGCTGCCTACAGGAGCATGCGGGTAGCTGCGATTAAAGACAGTCGCATAGGCTGCATGCAAGAAAGTAAATACGCCTAAAGGATCAGCAATAGTCCATTTAGCTGCCTCAAAAGATTTATGAATATCTCTTTCTGTACCAAAAAACACTAAGTTGATAGGGTCTGCTAAGAGACCACTCCCGCTCCGTACTCGCCCTACATAATAATTTGGTAAATAACGTTTTGTAAGAAAACGGTGAATTCTCGGAAGCGTTATATACGCGGTAAATATCCAAAGGATGAGAAGTGGGTAAATTTGGTTCGACCCATCGAGCACCTGACCTACGAGAATTCTATAAAAGAAGAAAAAGAGCGCTACAATAACAATGAAAAGCCCTAGTTTATAGAGGTATCCGAAGATGTTTACTGAATGTCTGACAATATGTTTTTTCAGAGACTGCATCGGATGACATTATATCTCATAATTCGCAAGAACCCTAAGCGATAACACTATTAGAAAATATTAATTTTAAAAAATCATCTATGCAGAAATTTCGACTGGTAGTATAGTTCGATTTATATAGGAGAAATATGAAAAAGATATCGTTCAAAAAACCATCAGTAAAACAACTTTTCTTAGGGGTCGGTGTACTATTACTCTTCGGTGCGGGTGTATGGCTGTATATGGATATGCGTAGAGCAAAAAATGATATCACTCGACTATGGATTGCGATGGAGCAAGTGCCAGAAGGTAACTACGCCCTGTATGAGAGTGACTATGTCGATGATTGTAACGATTGCAGTAGTGATTCAGGAGATATATCTTATGCTATCCAGAATCAATACGTTGAAGAACTCGAAGTTGCAAATGCAGAAACTTTATACAAAGACGTTGAGGATATTACATATGATAAAAAGCAAGTCCGGGTTATTGAGCTATTAATTACGAATAATATGGAATGGACGTATTCAAACTATTCAAGTATTACGATGCTGACAGATGATGGTCAGATTGTTCGCCCTCTTTCGAACCTCAAACCAGGGCAAGATAAAAATACTGATATCCAAAATGGCTATGGTCTTGAGTTGGCTCCTGGCGGAAAAGGCGTAATGTATCTCTATTTCGTCGACACTGGAGAAGAAATTACGAGCCTATATGATGTAGATAGTTCTCGAAAGCTCGAGCTTTAATATCTTCAACTTTATGCAACTCTAAAAAGGAGTATACTTTAGGGTATGGATATAAAGACTGCTTTAGGTATTTTACATATTGTGGGAGTCGCCATTGGTGTTGGCGGAGCGACAATAAGTGATATATTTTTCATCAGAATCTTGAAGTCACGCAAAATTACGAAAGAACAATTTGCAGATCTAGAAGTGCTTTCAAGAGTGGTTTGGGCCGGCATCACACTATTAATAGTTTCTGGAATCGGGTTTTTATGGAAAATGTATGCAACAAGTGGATCAATCGGCATTTTAAATTCAGATAAGTTTGTCGTTAAATTGATGATTGTTGGTGTAATTGTGTTGAACGGACTAGTATTTCGTTACAAGATATTTCCGAAAATAAAAAGCGCAATAGGCCAAAAGAACGGATTAAAACGGTACATAAATTGGTTTGCAGTTACCGGAGCAATATCGATTACAAGTTGGTACACAATTGTAATCTATTCAGTCATTCGAGGAGTGACTCAGACGTTTACAGTGTGGTTAAGTTTGTATATAGCTGCAGTTGTGGTCGCCGTGCAAGTCGCGCGAATGATGATTTCATTTTTACTTTCTGATAATTAGTATTCAGCATTCATAAATCTTGTGGGTGTTGGATGCGATGCATCGCTTCATGGTTAAGCCCGAAGTAGTGAGCTACCTCATGCCAAACTGTTTGAGAAACTTGCTTTTTGAGCGATGACTCATCTGCGTAGAGTTCAATCATTGGATGTCTGAAGATAGTAATCTTTGCAGGGAGTAAACCCGACGTGCGTATACTTCTGCCTGCATCAGGCACTCCTTCAAACAAACCAAATAATGCGTCATGTGGTCGCAGCTTGGCACTTTTTCTTTGTTCTAAAGATGGCTCATCAGCTACTTCAAACACGGCATTTTCGTGTACACGAGCATACTGCTCAGGGATGTTGTCAATGGCTTCCCTGACGAAGGAGTCGAAGGTAGGGTTGTCTATTAGCATACGTTCATTGTAGCAAGTGGTGTTGTTGATTTTGATTTATCGTCTTCTCGCTGATTGATATAAAATAAGAATCACACGTGAGAATTATCGAAAACTATCATCATGACCGCGGAGTTACAGTCGCTCCCAAAAAGAGAAACAAAAAATACCTAAAGGCAATCGTGTTTTTACTTGTGCTGAGTCTGTCAGGATACTTCGCGATAAACAATGCTAATCATGATTCTTATGTAGTCTTAAATGATGAAGCTGAAGAGTCGCCATCAGAGCAATTGGCTGCAGATGTGTTGCCGCTAACTACCAAAAACTATGATTTCTCAAGCATCCCTTTTCCTGGAGAGGGTCAAGTGGCATTTCGCGTAGTGGGTGATAAAACGTGGGCTAACTCCAACGAACAAGCACCGATGGCGAGTATCACTAAAGTTGTGACAGCCCTTGCTGTGACTGAAAAAGCTCCACTCGATAGTGGTGAGCAAGGAGAAGAGATTACATTTACTTTGCAGGACGAGGCCTATTACAGTGAATATCTAGCAAAACAAGGGACAGTTACAGGAGTCACTGCTGGGCAATCGATTTCACAGTATCATGCTTTGCAAGCTATTTTGCTCGCATCTTCCAACAATATAGCGGATACATTAGCCGATCATTATTTTGAGAATCAGCAAGATTTTGTAGCGTACGCCAATAGTATGCTGTTAAAGCTGGAGCTGGAAGACACTACAGTGGCTGATGCAAGCGGTTTTAACCCATCAAGCGTAAGTACACCGATGGACTTGCTCGATATAGGCGAGTACGCACTTGCGAATCCGGTGCTTGCAACTATAGTCGCGCAAGATGAAGCAGTGATTATGGACGGCGTGCGAATCCCAAACTACAATGCGTTAATAGGCTTTGATGAGACGAATGGGATAAAGCCAGGATTCACCGACGAAGCAGGGTACTGTCTGTTATTTTCTGCACTATTTCCTGATAGTGAAGGCAACAATGTACAGTTTGTGGCAGTTGTGATGGGTATCCAAGACAGGGCAGTCTACTATGATACGTTAACAACATTATTCAATGGCGCAAAAGAAGCTATAGCGAGCCAGTAAAAACGCCTCCTATCTCTAAGACGATGGAGGCGTTTTGTTTCTAGGACGATTTTTTTCTTCTATTCTTCTGTGAACCGTCTGTAACCATAGTAGAGAATGATTGCTACTATCGGGAGTGCCCACCAGTACCAGCAGATGCCTAGGATCTTAAAGCAGCCACTTTCATCTTCATTGTGGTCCTCGTCGTCTGAGGAAATGTCTGCATTTGACTCGTCAGTTGTGCTTTGAAGCACCTCAGCTTCGTCAGAAGTTTCTGACTCTTCTTCCGATTCTTCATCACTTGTACCTTGAGTAGTGAAGGTGTTGTTGTTTGAAGATGCAAGAAGTAATGGAGTATTGTCTCCTCCAATGCCACCCGTTGTTGGAGTAGAGATATCTTCATCACCAGTATTATCACCGAGCACTCCAGTGCCACCAGAGCTGTCTGTTGTGTCTGGTTCTTCAGTTACACTAAAGTTGTCTGTTGCGACAGGATCGGTTGCATTTCCAGCTACGTCTGTTGCAAATGCTTGAACAGTGTAGTCACCTACAGCTAATGGGTCAACGACTTCTAGCGTCCAAGTGCCATCACCATTGTTTGTTGCGGCGTAGTCTGTTCCGTTAATAGAAACGGTTACGACTGCGTCGTTATCATCTACCGTTCCTGTAATCGTCGGTGTCGTGTCTGTTCCATCATCAATTGTATTAATTGTTACTGCTGGAGCAGTAGTATCAAGCACAAAAATATATTCTGTAGTGTTACCTGTTACATCGAATAGTACTAATGTGTTTTCACCTTCTAGTGCACCGAATCTACCAGGTACAACGCCATTGAGATCACTCCATTTGTTGTCTGTAAAATCTTTTTCGACGCCGTTTAGTGTGAGTTTGTCTACTTTGTATTCATCGAACAGCTTGAAGCTGACTGTGCTAAATACGTTTGGCGTACCGACAGACTCTGCTTTTACGGTGATTGTTGGGTCAGTGCGGTCGACGATGAATGTGTCGCTTACTGCATCTGATCTGTTTCCAGCTTGGTCAATTGCTACGCCGTAGAGAGTGTGTTCACCCTCGCTGAGGCCACTGCTGTCGCACACTGCGTCGAGGTTGCGATTAGGTGATACATTCTCTTTGCAGAGATTTTCTGGAGCCTCTGAGTCAAAGTAAATGTATTTCGCTATGGTTGTACCGTCTGCTTCACCTTGTGCGCGTAAGCGAGTTGAGAACGTACCGTTCACATTGCTTGGAGGCTGTATTTGGAAGTACGTCGTAGGTGCGACTGTATCCAGCGTGAAGTCGTAGGAAGTCGTATTCCCAGCTACATCGAACACTACAATAGTGTTTGCACCTTCAACCGCGCCAAAGACACCTGGGCGTACGTTATTGACGTCACTCCATTTGTTGTCTGTAAGATCTTTAACGACGCCGTTTATCTCAACTTTGTCGATATTGTATTGGTCGAACAATTTGAAGCTCACATTGCTAAACATTGGTGCAGATCCAGTCGATGAATCCTTGACAGTGATTGTCGGATCGGTGTTATCGACGATAAAACTTTTAACGTGAGTTCCACCGCCGTTTGAGTTGCCCGCTAGGTCGCTTGCCAATACTGTCACGCAGTATCTTCCATCTTCAAGAACGGTTGTATCGAAATCTGCTGTCCACTCACCAGAAACAACTGGCACCGTCATTGAAAGCGTGAATGCTCCACAGTTACCCGTATCTGGTTTTAGTGGTCGTATATATACCGCAACTTCTTCAACACCACTTACGTTATCGGTTGCAGTTCCAGCTACAGTGAGCGGACTGTTGTATGTGTCGTCAACAACTGGTGTGTCGATACTGATAGTTGGTGCGGTTGAATCGATTGTGAACTGTCGGCTTAGAGTCGATGCTGTGTTGCGTGGGTCGCCATTGTCTTGCGCGTTTGTGCGAATAGTGTAAACACCGTCAGCCAATGCAGGGATAGGACACACGAGTTCGTGTTCTACTACATCGCCAGTTAACTGAGAACAAGGATGTAGGAATGTTGAGTTTGACTCGTCATAGATGTTGGCAGTAACCCTGTAGAGCGATGTTTCATCTGTCGCGAGTACTCTGATTTCAGTAGGGTTGTAGCTATCTGCATCAGGTGTGATGATAGTTACGACGGGCTTCGTAGTGTCAGGAATTACAGTAGTGTCAGTTGTTGTAGACACATTATCGAATACATATCCACCTCCTACGTTTGATGGCACCGCAGTGCCCGCAGCTCTAAATAGAAGCCGGTCGATTGCAGGCACAATATTACCATTTCCAGCTTGTTCACTGCTGTAGCGATAGTATTGTTCCCATGTGGTTCCGGTATGAACTAGTGAATCATCAAAGTAAATTCTTACTACGTCGTTTGCTTCACCGTCTACTAGCTCGATTTCGAATCGTACTGTATGAGCAACGTCACGTGAGAGCTCAGGAAGTGTTGTTGGCACGAATCCACCAGTGCTGTTTGTGTCGTAGAATGTTACTGCTGTGCCTGTTGGTGTGTCTGCTAAGCTCAGGTAGCTCATGCGATTACCTGTGCCATCGTCAGGAGATATTGAAAGTGCGAGACCACTTTGTTCAGACTGTTCAGTAGATCCGAACGCGAATTCAGCTTCAAAGTAGTCGTTTGCTACATCTTCGCCTGCAAGTCCGCTTGTTGATGGGGAAGAGAATGTCTGGTTCCCGAAGGCATTTGAAGTCAAGCCGTTAGAGAGTCGTAACACTTTACAGCCTAGTTCAGGATATCCATAGGTGTTGTCTGTGATTTCTTCATCAAAAGTACCAGTAGATTTCCATCCGTTTTGGCTATCTATAGTTCCATCGACGAAGCCTGAATCAAAGATGCTAGAGTTACATGCTTCCACAACAGGGGATAATCTATAGACCCTATCGTTGTCACGCCCAGGTATACCACTTCGTTCCCAATCATACGCAGGGGCGAATACCGTTACATCTAACGTATCGTTGTCTACGTAGATATCAGCAAATGGCTCGTCGTGCGTGTTGTTGCCGGTTACTGAGACGTTAGAACCGTCTTTATCTACGTTAATCCCGTGCCATGAGTTGTTCTCTGTGTGTACGTCTTGGATCGATCCAGTTGAGCCGTTATATGCGATGCCGGTTCCGTAGAAATCCTTGATTGTAGCGTAGGAGACTGACACGTTGGTTGATTGGTACACATTAATACCATGAAGTTGGTCTGGCCATGGCTGATCTCCAGAGCTCATGACTGTAATGTTTGTGATAGCGACATTGTCTGCTTGCACGCCGATGGCTGAGTTGTTTGAGTTGTTAGTTTTTATGAAGTCAGCATCTAATGTATTTCCACCGCCATCGATAGTAATTGATTTAGTAATAGTTACCTGAGAAGTAGTAGTAAGGTCTTCATTAATAACTAGCGTGTCTCCATTATTTGTGTCACTGTCATCATGTGCCTCTTGTAGTGTGTCGAACATTTCTCCAGTGTTGGTGTTCGTTACTGCAGTAACGGTAGAGACTGTACCGAACTGAAGTTGTTGGCCTGAAGTTGGTGCCGACGTTAGTCCGATCTGGTCTTTAGCATAGAAGTACCATGAGAATGGGTCACCTGTGCTCAGTCCATAATTATCCATTAGTTCTTGGACTGATAATGTAAACGTAAATGTGTTTCCAGAGGGGTTTTCTATTGAATCAGTCGAGTTTTCATCAGCTGTTCGGAACGAGTTACAGCCTGATTCAATACAGAATTGGACCTCCATCTCGTCCGCTGAAGTTGCATTATCAATAGCTTCAGCTGTAAATACTACATCGTCAGAAGAGGTCGATGTGTCAATTATAGTACCAGTAGAAGGGCTAATGTAAGTGATTGTAGGCTGCTCCATTTCACCGGTCACGACAACGTTATCAATTTGAAATTCTTCTTCTAAAGCTGAGTTTTGTGATCTAAATTTAATCTGAAAAGATGGATTGTCTGCAGAGCCACCGAGCTCCCCAATAACTGATTGTGAATCATACGATTGCCAAGTTGCATCGGTGAGTCCTTCAGCGTCTGTTGTGCCAGTACCGGGGAAGTTGCCGAGGAAGTAATTTCCAGCACCACTATTGTAGATTGCAATACCATTATCAGATGACTCCATGTTAACGCGTTTATAGTCAAAAGTTACGCGGATATTTTCGTATCCTGTGGTATTGATTGTTTTCGTAAGCGCTACTGAGTTGCCTGAAGAATCAGCACGATGCGTCCCTTCAGAAGCGTTACCGCTCACAGTATCCCAATTTGACGGGGATGGTGTATCCCATGCATCGAATGAGTCGTCGTTAAATCCATCACTAAATAGGGTCACCGTCGCTGCTGATGCAGTTTCAGTAAATAGACTAAGCCCAGGCAACCCTGGAACAAATCCAATGATTGCTATGAGCACACTTAAAATTGATACTTTTGTAAATGAACTAAAACGTTCTCGCATTACGTTTCTTACCTCTCTTTAGTAAAGTTTCTCAATAACTCTATATATAAAGTATCACGGGCGGTGAGGGTTAGCAAACCATTAAACATACTATATTGCTAGTGTTTTATCTATTAATCGCGGAGGGATGGACAGCTAAAGCTGTCAGGGCGAACCGCCCGCGGGGGTACGAATCACTTCGCATGCGCTCAGTCCAATGAAAAAGCAGCCCTTAAGGACTGCTCTATCATTGGCTGGGACGGAGGGATTCGAACCCCCGAATGCCTGGACCAAAACCAGGTGCCTTACCACTTGGCCACGTCCCATTACCATATTGCGACAAGTGTAGATTATATCACAAAGAACACTTCTAATGAACTGAATATCAAATTTTCTAATAAGTTCGTACTTTAGTAAAATCTTTGTATAATAGTGCTTATGCAAAAAGTATATTATCGCAACATTCGCTCTTCAGTGCTTGAAGAGGCTACGACAGTAAAGCGTGGCGGATGGGTGACGATCGTTGATCCGAGCAAAGATGAGCTTGAAGAGCTGGAAAGCAAATTCAGCCTTGATCAAAACTTACTGAAAGATGCTACTGACCTTTACGAAGCACCGCGTATTGAGCGCGAAGGTGAGGATCTCTATGTGTTTGTTCGATATTGTCGTCCAGAAGGTGAATATACGTCAACTCATCCGCTGCTAATAGTTATAAAGCCTGACATACTCTTGACACTGTCCCGAATCGAAGCAGAGCCACTAACGAAGCTTATTAATTCGGGTTCGGTTATCACGACTCAAAAAGTGAAAACGGTACTCCAGATACTAGAAGAACTTAACAGAGGCTACCGCCAACATTTGAATGCAGTAACCAAAAAGATTCTTAGCACTCGTAAGCGACTGCAGCGCACAATCGTGAGCAACGAGGACATCTTAAGTTTTATCGACACAGAAGAAGATTTAAATGAATTCCTAGCAGCGCTTCAACCGTACTCGATAGTGCTTCATGCGATATTGAACGGTAAATATCTTAAACTTCATGAGGAAGACAAAGACTTAATCGAAGATTTGCAGTTATCTTCAAGCGAGCTTATTGAGCTCACAAAAAGCCGACTAAAGACAATCCAAAACATGCGCGAAGCATACAACACGATAGCCACGAACAACCTAAACAAAGTCTTCAAACGACTTACCTCGATCGCGATTTTTATGTCGATACCAACTATCGTCGGTGGGTTTTATGGCATGAACGTTGCATTGCCTTTCGACCACAACCCGTATGCATTTTGGATTGTGTCAGGTATAACGCTTGCCTTAATGTTCGCATTCGTCGCGTATTTCTACAAAAAGCGCTGGATTTAAGCTAGCAATCTATCTTGTTTGCTTTTTGGCATGTTGGGCAAATGCCTCGGACTTCCAATTTGTGGGTTTGAGAAATATAATCACTTTGCTTAGTGATAAGGTCGATTGAATTTTCGAGTTCATCAGAGTGGGGTAGGGATGTAATTGTCCCACAAATTGTGCATGAAATATGATGATGATGGGGGTGGAAATCATCAGTTAATTCAATTCTTGTGACCCAGCCATATTTAGTTACTGTGATGATTCCTAGCTTTTCAAAAAGAGTAATGTTCCGATATGCAGTTGCTTGATCATGCTTGCTTGTGCGCTCAATAAGCTCTTTTATCGTGAGGTTGGGGTGGTTAAGGAGTACAACAAAAAGCTTCATGCGTGGCGCAGTTGCAAAATGACCATTTGTCTTGAGTCGTTTCTTGAAACTAGTAAATGTTAAGTCGCTCATCGTAAATAAAAAATTACATAAATTTTGTAATTTACCTACATTATACATACAAATTGCGAAAAAATTGCAATTTGTATGTAGCACATCGTAGTATTTGAGTATGGAAATAGATTCAACATTACTACAAGTTATAATATTCTCACTGATTGGCGGAGTGTTCTCACTGATCGGAGGAGCTTTTTTATTAAGGAATAAAAAGAGTGCACAAGATTTTGCAACATATGCGACACCGTTCGCAGCAGGTGTATTGCTTGCGGCTGCTTTCACAGACCTTCTGCCCGAGGCGGCACATTATGATCCCGCTGGGAATTCTCTACGAGCTACATTATATGGTGTGTTAATCTTTTTTTTGCTCGAGAGATATGTCAGGTTCTTTCACCACCACCACGAGCATGAAAAACGCTCCTCAAGCGTCTTGATAATTATTGGGGACACCTTACATAACGCAATCGATGGCGTCGCCATTGGTGCAGCGTTTGCACTTAATCCTTCAGTAGGTATCGTCACGACAATAGCAGCAGCACTACACGAAATCCCGCAAGAGATCGGTGATTTCGGTATCCTACTCAATAATGGGATGAAAAGATCTAAAGTATTGTTAGTCAACTTACTTAGCGCTCTCGCGACTACAGTTACAGCTGTTATAATGTTTGTTCTCGGGAGTGACGTGAATCATAATGATAATCCCAACATCGCGATACTTCTAGGATTAACAGCAGGCTTTTTTATCTACATCGCGGCAAGTGATATTATCCCAGAAATTCACGAAAAGCTCGAGAAGGGTAAGCGAGATATTCGTCCTTGGCTTCTCGTCTTAGGTGCAGTATTAATGATGTTTGTCTCACCGATAGCACATGATTACATCGATGCACATGGACACGACGACGGGTACTCCGAAGTTCATGAAGAAGATGAAACGCATGACGAGCATAGTGAAGAAGAACATGAGCATGAAGAAGACGAAGATCACGCTCACTAGAACTCTTAGTTCAGTGCTACAATAGTGCTTATGGAAATTGTGATTGTAGGATTGCTGGCGTTGAATTTGATTGTCGTTGCGTACTTAGTCGTTCGCTCACAGTCGAAAAAAGATGATTCAGGGTCATCGCAGTTACTACAGCAAAACCTCAACCATTTAAGTGATAATGTCACGAAACTTCAGGATTCATTGCGTCAGCAGATTGATACGAAGCTAGATAAAAGCCAGGAGTCGATGACTCGTCAGCTTGCGCAAAGTGCGAAACTTGTCAAAGACGTCACAGAGAGACTTACAAAGCTGGACGATACTAACAAACGTGTTGTAGATGTCGCGGACGAACTTAAGACACTACAGAATGTGCTGCAGAACCCAAAACAACGAGGGGTGCTAGGTGAGTTTTATTTAGAGCAGATTTTGCAAAATATGTTGCCTCCAAGTGCGTATGATTTGCAGTATAAAATCGCTGATGGATTTGTGGTGGATGCGGCGATTCACTTAGACGGAAACATCTTGCCGATAGATAGTAAATTTAGTTTAGAAAACTACAACCGCATGCTGGAGCTTAAAGGCGATGACCGAAAACGTTTAGAAAAGCAGTTCAAAGAAGACCTAAAGAAACGAATCGATGAAACTGCAAAGTATATACAACCGAAGAAAGGCACGCTCGACCAGGCGTTGATGTTTATCCCGAGCGAAGCTATTTATTATGATTTGCTTGCAAATAAGGTCGGAGAAAGTGGCACGAACGGTCGAGATCTAATGCATTATGCTGCAGTAGAGAAGAGGGTGGTTATTGTCGGTCCGAGCACACTCAGCGCTATGCTACAAGTGATTACTCAAGGTCTAAAGAGTTTAGAGATACAGAAAGACACCGAAGTGATCCGTCGGAACATAGAAAAGCTACAGCGACATTTGATAGCGTATGACGGATACTTTAAGAAGCTTGGTGGCTCGCTAAGTACGACGGTTAATCACTACAATGCAGCAGGAAAAGAGCTTGGTAAGATCGACAAAGATATTGTGAAAATCGGTGGCGGTGAAGAAGTAATTGAGCTAGAAACGGTCAACAAGCCGCAACTAGAAGATTAAAATGGTGTGAAATCGTAAGGTGTTAAATAGCAAAATGGCGTTGAAAAGAGACAAAAAGTGAATGTAGTGGTTGTTGGTGGTGGGTTTGGTGGTGTGAAGATTGCTCTGCAGCTTGCAAATAAAAAGGATGTTTCAGTCACACTCGTTACTAAAGGTAGTAATTTTGAATATCATGGTGCTCTGTACCGTACGGCTACAGGCAGCTCTCCACTTGAGGTAGCTATACCTCTGCGAGACATATTTGATCACGCTAAAAATGTATCTGTCGTACTCGATGAAGTAAGTACAATTGACACCAAAAGACAAAACGTTCACTCTACAACGGGTAATTCATATTCGTATGATGCGTTGGTGCTCGCTATGGGGAACCAAGTCAATTATTTTGGGATAGAAGGCATGGATAAGCACTCTCAATCAATGATTACCGTTCCTGACACGGTACAGTTACGATATAAACTCGTTGAACTAGCGAAATCAAACAAGATCGCTCATCCGCATATAGTAATAGTTGGAGCGGGTGCAACAGGAGTTGAGCTAGCTGGAGATATTCAACAATTTGCCAACTCAGTTACCAGTAAATATGCGAAAAATAATAAGCAATTTCGTGTGTCAATTATAGAAGGGGCTGATCGTGTTTTGCCCATGCTGAGACCAAAACTTTCTGAAAAAGCGTTAATGCGACTGTCTAAACTCGGTGTGAGCGTACGATTAAATACGAGAGTGAATAGCTGCGAGCCCGGAAAACTTTGCCTTGAAGTTGGAGAAATCTCGGCTGACTTAATCGTCTGGACCGCTGGTAGTAGGATCGTCGACTTTTATCATGACAATGCGCAGTACTTTGAGCTCGAAAGGGGTCGAGTAGCCGTAGACCAATTCTTACGAGCGAAAGGGCACAAAAATATCTACGTTATTGGTGATAATGCAGCTACGGAGTATAGCGGTATGGCCCAGACCGCGCTGCATCATGCAAAGTTTGTTTCACGCAATCTACTCCGAATGAGTAAAGGTGTCCCACCGGTTGCATTTCGAGCAAGAAAGCCGATCTACGTGGTACCTGTCGGGCCTCGCTGGGCTGTGCTGCAAGATGGCAAAAAGATGGTAAGTGGGTATCAAGCGTGGCTCGTAAGGCGGCGAGCTGACCTATGGATTTTCAAAAACTTTGCTCCGTACAAGAAAGCCATTGTCCAATGGCGACGTGGAAATAAAAAAGCTAAGATATAAAGTCAATTATCAGGGCTGCAGTCCAAGAGAAGTTTTCTGCACCCGCAGGGGAGCCGTCTTTTGGTGAGAAGTACTCCCAAGGGCCGTGTTTTTCAACTGCTCTCATGCTTTGTTCGCGGATGTGCTTTGCCTCTTGTTTGTAACCATATCGATCAAGCCCATCGGCTACCATCCAGTTTGTGTTTATCCAGGTAGGCCCCTGCCAGTAGCCGTGTTCTTTAAAATATGTACTGTTAAGTGGAACGCTTGGCAACGGGTATTCTGCAGCGAAAAGTTCAGTGTTTCTGACCATCGTTACAAGTTCTTCGGCTCGTTCTTTGGTTATACTTCCGCTGTAAAGTGGGAGAAGCGTCGCGATCGTTGGTTGTTTTAAAAACTTACGAGAGATGAAGTGTCGTGAAAAATACTGTTTGTAGTAACTATCCCACAAGTTGTCTAATGACTTTTCGGTATTGGCGATGTCTTCTATTAGGTCTTCAGGGAGCTCATGACCTATAGTTTTCGCGATCTCTACAAGTTGCTGGTTCGCTCTGATGAGGATGCTGTTGTAAGCTAAATCTTCAACCATAAAATGCGACCGCTCCATGATACTTTCTGTAAGCCAGTTTTTACGTCGTAAACGGAGCATGACTGAATGGTAGAGTAGTGCGTCGATGTCACGTAGTCTTTGTCCAGGCGGGACATAATGAGTATCTCGTCGTAAAAATCTCACAATTTTGTCGAGATTGAGCTTTTCTACTAAAGCCACCCACCATGGTTTAGCATGCTTATGAAGCTGCTCTATCCATGGTGGAGAGTTATCAAGTCCAGACTCCCAAGGGTGCAGAAGTACGACAAGTCCATCTCCATGTGGGTCACGTTCTGCATAGAGCCATTCGTGGTAGCGAACAATCGCTGGGTACATGTCCTGATACCAGCCTCGTCGCTCACGCAATGTCATTTTCTGGCCAACTTGCACTACTGCTTCAGCAAGCACAGGAGGCTGAGTGATGCCACTTGTTGCGATGTCATCTGGAGCATACGGATTTCGCTTTGAACGCCAAATATTGCTGTCTTTGGCAAAACTTTGATGAGAATCATTAAAAATCATGTGTGGCAGCATGCCGTTGCTCCACTGACCACGTATCAGCGAGCGGAGTTCTTGCTGAGCTTTTTCAATATCTACATGGCGAAGTCCGATGGCTGTAAAACAACTATCCCAAAGCCATTGATGAGGATAGAGATGTGCAGCTGGCCGCGTGTAGCTTCCTGTCCAATTACTTAAAAGCACATCGCTCAACTGTGAAAGTAGTTCTTCTTTTGATTTCATGGTGCTTCGCTTCTTGTATATAAGAGTACCGTTAAGCGAAAACATAAGCAAGAATTCGTTCAGGATGAAGATGATATCATGGGTGTATGAAGATAGTACTAATCAGCGGGAGCTCTCAAGCAGAGTCTCAAACAGTAAAAGTAACTGCTTTTCTAGCCAATAGACTAGAAACTAAAGGTGTAGAAGTAGAGATTATAGACTTACATGAATTAAACCTGCCACCTTTTGACCCAAATAAAAAGCCTGAGAGTGTCATATCGACGATGAAAAAAAGTCTCGACTCGGCAGATGGATTTGTCTTGGCAAGTCCGGAATGGGACGGAATGGTTAATCATCGAATAATTAGTTTTTTGCACTACGTAGGAATGACGATGGCTGATAAGCCCGTCATGGCTGTCGGAGTGAGTGCTACGTATCATGGTGGACATTATCCTGTTGAACAAATGCGAATGCTTGGACCAAAGAATAAGCATTATATTGTCATCCCCGAGCATCTCGTCGTAATGAACGTGAATGATGTGATGAACACGCACGATTTAGAGGGCGAAGAGAACGATGTATTTATAAAAAAGCGAGCTGACTACGCCCTATCGACATTAGTAGAGTATGCAAAAGCCCTCCAGCATGTTCGTTCAAGTGGTGTGACGGATTACGACACCTACCCGAACGGCATGTAGTCTTACATAGTAACAACATGTAAACAATGCTATGATATACCCTATGGACGTGTGGACGTCATTATCGGAGGGTGAGCAACAAGGAGTCTGGCTACTGTCTAGCCTGTTCTTATTCCTGTTTGCATTTGTAGTTTGTCCAGTGGCATTTTCGCTTAGACAACGTAAGTTTCGAGCACGAATCGCTAACCATATAATTACAAGCTCATACAAACTGCCGGAAGAAATGACGCCGGCAGAGCTGTCGTATATGTTCTCTTCTTCAATAAAGCGACAACATGTGTTTGCCTCGATTATGCAGCTCACTAACGAGGGCATACTTACTGGATTGATGTTCAAAGGCATGTATATGGTTCGTATTGGCCCTCGTGTCGATAGTAAAATGACATTGGCAAGCGGCTATACGATAGATACAGTTGAAAACAACGAGCAAATCCAGCCAATTAAACTTACTGAAGGTTCGGATACGTATACGGTGCCAAACACTCAAGAGAAAGTGAACGGCAGTAAGCTGTATGTGTATTGGTGGCTGATACGAGAAGGGTTAAGACAGCGCGGTGTGATTGTTGTAAACCCAGTAAAAGCGTATGTAAGAGTCGTACTTTTAGCTCAAGTCAAATTGCTCATGTGTACGCTTGCGACAATAGCGATAATTCAATTACTAATCATGATGTTTAGTGGGGACATTGATCTCGGTTCTGTCGGTGGCTTACTTTCTACGTATTTCTTATGGGCAGTTTTTACGCTACCGGTTACCTTTGTTGTTGGATTTATCGTCGTCAGGATAAGAGGGCGGTTTTTGGGTAGACACTGGATTCTTACAGAAAAGAAACGTCGCTTGCTTAATCAATTTGACGCATTCAGAGAGTATGTACGTTTGGTCCAGGAGGGTAGTGCGTTATTCGAAAGTGAAGAAGCTGAGAAGCGCGCTAAGCTAAAGACGCTTCCTTACGCTGTAGCACTAGGCTATGCAAAAGTACCTCAACAATTTACTCCGAAGAATAAGTAAACATAAAAGTATAAATTTTGTTACAATACTAGTAGAAATAACAAGTGGGAAACATGCTAGATAAAAAAATTGAAGAAGCGCGTGTAGCTATTCGCGCACAGTTAGATACGACAGATAATCCAAGAGAAATTTTGAAGTCTCCAGCTATTAAAGATCTCTACGCTCAGTTGAGCGAGTTGCCTAACGAGGAAAAAGCTGAAGCCGGCAAAAGAATTAATGATTTTAAAAACGAAGTGATTTCGTGGGTGCATGAAGCTACATCATCAGAGTCCGAAAGTTCAGTAGAATCGATTGATATCACTGCTCCTTGGTCAGCAAATGTGCCTGGTGACCAGACCGCAAACCCTCTTCCACCAAGCCAGGGAAGCACTCACCCATTACACCAGGAAATAGAGCATATCTGCGATATTTATCGGCGAATGGGGTTTGTAGTTGAAGAGTCACGCGAAATAGATGATGACTACCATATGTTTACGAGTCTCAACTTCCCTGAAGACCATCCTGCACGGGACGATTATGACACGTTTATGACGGATGAGGGTCTAGTAGCTCCTGCGCACACTAGCACAATGCAGAACCGAGTTCTCAAAAAATTTGCAGCGAACCTCGAGAATAACGAGCCAATTGCTGTAATAGTGCCGGATAGAGTATTTCGCAACGAAGATCTCGATGCAACACACGAGCATACGTTTTATCAAGTTGAAGGCGTATTTGTTGGCAAGGACGTGACAGTAGGTAACTTAATCGCAACGTTGTCGGCTTTTATGACTGAGTATTTTGGCGAGGAATTGAAAACAAAACTGCAACCTTTTTATTTCCCATTTACTGAACCAAGCTTCGAGTTTGCTATTGAGAGACCTGAGATTCTGAAGAAAGATGACTCAGAAGAACAAAAATGGCTGGAGTTGCTTGGGTGCGGCATGATTCACCCGAACGTATTACGCGAAGCAGGCATAGACCCAGAAGTGTATAGCGGGTTTGCTTGGGGTAATGGGATCGAGCGAATGGTAATGATGAAACACGGCATCGAAGATGTTCGTCACTTTGAATCAGCTAACTTACAGTTTTTGAGGCAATTTTAAGATGAATCCCGTAACTCCTCATTCTATGTATGTTGAGACACTTTATATAAGAATGTCTAATTACTTATGCAGATTTTATTTAGGAGTAACGGGATGAAGATAAGTTTAAAAAGTATAAAATCACTCAACTATATATATGAAACAGGGTTTGATCCGTATGATTATACTCCTGAAGAGATTGTTGAGAAAATAGGATTACAACTTGGCAATGTTGAGTCAGTTGAAGACAGGCGTGGTTGGTACCAAGATGCAGTTGCAGTAAAAGTCATAGAATGCGTTAAGCACCCGAACGCAGATAAATTGTCACTATGTAAAATCGATGACGGTGGCGCAAACCAAAATGTACAACGCGATGAGAGTGGACTTGTTCAAGTAGTATGTGGTGCACCAAATGTGAGTCAAGGAATGTTCACAGTATGGCTGCCGCCACAATCGATTGTGCCATCGTCTCGCACTGATGAGCAGCCGTTTGAGCTCGATGCGCGAGAACTACGTGGAGAGATGAGCAATGGAATGCTTGCGAGTCCTAAAGAACTCGCACTATCTGATGAGCACGTAGGTATTATAGTTCTTGAAGATGATGGTCGTTATCAAGACATGCAACCAGGTACACCACTCACAAAATTGCTTAATGTCGATGATGTAATAATTGAGTTAGAGAATAAGATGTTTACTCATCGACCTGATTGTTTTGGTGAACTTGGCGTGGCTCGTGAGTTAAGTGGGATTTTTGGCCAACAATTTACATCTCCTGACTGGTATAAAACAGCGACTATCGACAATCGAGCGCTTGCGACGAAAAATGAGACTCTTTTACCAATCGATACAGTTAACAATGTGCAAGAAAAAGTGCCACGATTCATGCTTCAATCTATTGCAAATGTTGAGTTTGGAAAAAGCTCCTATCAGACGCAACTAAACCTTGCTAAAGTCGATATAAAGCCTATCAATGAAATTGTCGACTGGACAAACTATTTCATGCATATGACGGGTCAGCCATTGCATGCGTACGATTATGACAAAGTAGTGTCTTTAAGTTCTGGTGAGCGTGCTGTAGTTACTACTCGCATGGCAGAAGAAGGCGAAACACTCAAGCTTCTAAACGGTAAAGAAATTGAGCTCTCGGCAGATGACATCGTCATAGCAACAGATACGAAAGTTATAGGACTTGCTGGGGTTATGGGTGGTAGCGAAACCGAAGTTGATGAAAATACGAAAAACATCATTATTGAATGTGGAACTTTTGATATGTATGCGATTCGCCGAACAAGTATGCGACATGGGCTTTTCACAGAAGCTGTGACGCGGTTCAATAAAGGTCAAAGCCCACTACAAAATGATAGAGTATTATCCAAAATTACAGATTGGTTATGGGGCTTTGCAAAAGGTACACTAGCTAGCCCGATGTACGATAGTACAAATTTTGATCTGCAAGCTGATAATCTTAACCACGTAATTGTTAAACTAAACTTCATAAACTCTCGACTCGGCACAGTTTTAGAATTTGCTGAAGTTAAGAAACTACTTGAATCTGTAGAGTTCATCGTTTCATATCACCACGATGGCAGTCCTGAAGACGATCCGACAATGATAGTGACAGCGCCGTTTTGGCGAATGGACATATCAATCGCTGAAGACATTGTCGAAGAAGTTGGTCGGCTGCATGGGTATCAAAATATCCCTGTATCTCTACCAAAACGAGTTATGAAGCCCGCTCCATACAATCCTATTCGCAAGTATAAAAATGATATTAGGACTGTCTTGTCGAAACAGGGTGCTAATGAGGTATTGACCTATAGTTTCGTGCATGGAAAACTACTTGAAAACGTCGGCATTGATCCAGAAGAATATTCGTACCATCTTCGAAATGCTTTAAGCCCTGAGTTGCAGTTCTACCGTCCTAGTTTACTACCTAGTCTATTGGCTAAAATTACCCCAAATATACGAGCGTACGAAGGACAGTCAAACAATGATTTCGCTCTATTTGAATTGGGCAAGGCTCATGTGAAAGGGCATCAAGATGAGACCGAAAAAGCGGTTCCTGCAGAATATCAGCGATTATCTTATGTGCGTGCAGCTGACCAAAAATCGTCTAAAAACTTTAAGAATGCGGCGTACTACGAGGTTAAATCTGTAATTGATGTATTAACAGATGGCAAAGCAGCGTATCTTGAACTAGACACAAACAAGCATCCAATCACTGCTCCATTCCAGATCGGTAGATCGGCGATTGTCGAAGTCGACGGTGTCGTACTGGGTGTTGTGGGAGAATTTAGATCAGAAGTATCAAAAACTCTTAAACTTCCTACATGTTGTGCCGGATTCGAGCTAGATGTAGAGCTTCTTATGAAACACAGGAAAAGCCCAGTGTACAGAAAGCTTTCGTCATTCCCGTCAACATTCCAAGACATAACATTTGAAGTCGGATCAGATATTTCATGGAGCGCTCTGTACGCCATACTACGTGCTGAATTTGAGGTGGTAGATGCGGAAGATAATCTACTGTATGACATCACTCCTGGTGAGATATTTGTTCCTGAAGATTCAGATAAAAAACGAATAACATTTCACATCGAGCTTGCAAGCTACGAAAAGACACTTCAATCATCCGATGTTAATACCATACTAGAAACTATCTCTAAGGTTGCTCATGAGCGTCTTGAAGCAGTTCGCATATAGTCTCTATTTACTTGGTTTGTTTTTTCTCCTGAGTGTTAGTCCTACCCGCGCGCAAGGAGTAGATGACTTTGTTTTTACGACGTTTTCTGCAGACTATTCACTGACAAATGAAGACCCACAAGGGTCTCTAAGAGTAGTTGAGTCGATGACAGTTGTTTTTAGTGGTCAAAATAGAGGCATCTTACGCGCAATTCCCGCTACATATAAAGGTGTAGATGTCGAGCTAACAGTCGATGCAGTATATAGAGATGGGCAAGCAGAGCAGTTCAGCACTTACACATCGAACGATAATACGGTTGTACGGATCGGCAACCCGTCGGTATACATTACTGGTGAGCATTCTTACACGATAGAGTATCGTGTAGAAAATGTAATCCAATTCTATGATGAACACGATGAATTGTATTGGGATATCAATGGCACAGAATGGAGCCAACCATTTGAATCTGTGGGGGTAACTCTCGTTACAGATGCAAAAATTAAAGAAGATATGTTGGCGTGCTATGCAGGTGTCCAAGGTTCCACAAACCAAGACTGCTCACTTGTAACAAGAGAAAATGGAGTTGAGTCAACTGCGTCAGATTTGGGTCCAGGTGAAACGTTATCTGTAGTTGTAGCGTTTGAAAAGGGGTATTTTACTCCAATGACTTTTTGGGAGCGTCACAGGGCTCTTCTTCGGTCCCTCCCTGTTATCGGTGCATTACTCGGAGTGCTCTTACTGTCGTATAGGAAGTGGCACAAAGAAGGCCGCGATCATAAAGGAAGAGGTGTAGTAGCGCCTTTCTTTGGTAGACCAAAAGGAGTCTCGCTGCTGCAGGCAGGTTACGTTCAGCGTCAACGCTTCGATACAAAAGATATCACTGCAACGATTATTGATCTAGCTATTCGGGGTAATATTCGTATCATTGAAAAAAGCAAAACGTCCCACACGTTAGAATTGCTTGGTAAAAATTATGCCGACCTCACAGAAGATGAAGTAGAGCTTCTCAAGATACTTTTCCCGACGCAACGAGAAGGCAGTAAAATATCACTCTCAAAGAGTCAAAAAAACTTATATTCAAACATATCAAAGTTACGGAAAAAAGTTGATTCTATGTCACGCGAGAATAATTATTTCGACGTTGCTCCTTCAAGGTCGTTCCAAAAACAAGTCATTCCATTGTTGCTAGCCGGGGGTATCGTGCTGCTGACTATGTTTACTTCTTATGATGATATAAAACTCTATGTTCTACCTGTCGGATTTCTTGTGACGGCCGCAATCGTCATGTTCGGAATATTAATGAAGAAGCGTAGTCATAAAGGCGTTGAACTTAAGGAGCATCTTGACGGATTGAAACTTTATCTCGATAAAGCTGAAAAAGACAGAATAGTAATGCAAGATGCAGTCGAGGCACCGCTTGCAAAAGGAAAAAGTAGTGAAGCTCCTGAATGGACACGTGAGTTTTTCGAAAAATTACTTCCATATGCGGTCGTGTTTGGTGTCGATACATCTTGGGCAAAAGCATTTGAAGGTGTGTATGCTCAGCCACCTGAGTGGTACGACGGTAACTGGAATAACTTTAAAACAGCAAGTCTTGCAAGCAGTCTCGGTAGAGTGTCGTCGAGTACTGCGAAAAGCTTTACTGCACCATCAAGCTCGGGAAGTTCTGGCTTCTCAGGTGGTGGCGGTTTCTCAGGCGGTGGTGGCGGTGGTGGCGGTGGTGGCGGTTGGTAGAACCGCACATCAAGCGCAGAAACGTTTACAAAGTATCACCCAAGCAGTACAGTAAATAGTGAAAGAACATCTATGCAAGAAATAATAAAGATTCTTAAAGTCGGGAAAAATCTCAAAAAGAGCTATATAGCTATCAGTGTATTCACGGTGCTTTTAAGTTTGCTGACGATTCTACAGCCACTGTTGTCAGGGTGGGCAATTGATGAAATTCAAAAAGGCGGAGACGCATCTTGGCAGCGAGCATTTCTACTCGCAGTCGGCATATTCTTACTAGACCTTGGACAGAACTTATTTAGTAACATCGGTGGCTACATCGGTGACCAGATGACAGTTCGTTTAAATCATATATTAAGTCGAAATTATTTTGATCACCTGATGAAGTTACCGCAGCACTATTTTGATAATCAGCAAACAGGGAAAATCGTCTCTCGCCTTAACCGCTCAATAGTGCAGATTACAAACTTCATCCATATGATGAGTAATAACTTCCTACAGTTTATTTTCTCAACAATTCTGAGCTTAGCTATCGTATTCTTTATCTCAGTTGAAGTGGGTGTGCTTCTCCTGATTTTATACCCGATATTTACGTATATGACGGTGCGCACAAGCAATACATGGCAGAAATACCAAGACAAAAAGAACGAAAATTTTGATATCGCTAATGGCAGGTTTAACGAAGCTGTCACCCAAGTGAAGGTCGTTAAAAGTTTCTCACAGCAAGTGCGTGAGTTGTCATTTTTCTCGAAGCACTTGAAAAATGTTGAGGAGTTGAACAAGCCGCAGTCGAGTTTTTGGCACAAACAAGATGTGAAGCGTCGACTTGTGCTGAATGTTATATTTTTTGCTGTTTATGTATTTATTTTCGTGAGGGGTGCACAGGGAGTGTTGACAGCTGGAGAAGCGGTCACTTTGATGCTGTATGCGATGAACATACGTATTCCGATCTTTTCTATTAGCTATATTGTCGAGAACACTCAGCGCGCGATAAGCGATAGTAAAGATTACTTTAAAGCCATGGATGAACAGCCAGAATACGATGGCGCAAAAGGTTCGCTACAGAACGCGCTTGGTGACGTTGTTTATGATTCTGTCGAGTTTTCATATGAGGGTTCAAAAAACGTAATAAATGGAGTTAGCTTTGAGGTTACGTCTGGTGAAAAAGTCGCTTTAGTAGGTGAGAGTGGTGAGGGAAAAACGACACTTACCAACTTATTGCTCCGTATGTACGACCCTAGCTCAGGCGGTATTACTATCGGTGGGACAGATATCGCTACCGTATCACGTGAATCAGTGCGTAAGAATATTTCCGTCGTGTTTCAGGAGCCTAATCTTTTCAGTGGGACGATTCGTGAAAATATATCCTATGGGAACAAGAAAGCAACAGATCTCGAGATTATGAGGGCTGCAAAAGCTGCCAATGCTCATGAGTTCATTTCTAAGCTCAAAGACGGATACGACACAGAGATAGGTGAGCGAGGGCTGAAGCTAAGCGGCGGACAGAAACAGCGTATCGCGATAGCACGAGCTATCTTAAAAGACGCACCAATTTTGATACTCGATGAAGCGACAAGTTCTCTCGACAGTAAGAGTGAGCTACTTGTCCACGAAGCTCTGGAAAATCTTATGAAAAACCGAACTACAATCATTATCGCCCATCGACTCAGTACAATTCAGGCTGTAGATAAAATCGTTGCTCTTAAGGGTGGAAAAGTCTCCGAAGTAGGAAGCCCTAAACAGTTAGCAAAATCTGGCGGCATTTACTCACGACTGCTCGAAGTACAGACCGCGAGGAGTAAAGAAGAGCGACAAAGAGCTCTAGATAAGTTCGGCATAGTTGGCTAGTTGCTAGACTATGAGCGGGTAATGTATAATCGTTACCACTTAACAATTTAAAACAATATAAAGAGAGACGGAAGAGAACTAGCTCGTTAAAGACCGTCCAGCAACTTACTTTCATGGAAGCATAAAAGTGGAGTGCTACTACTAGCTTGTCTATCAGACAGGAACGATATTGTACTCTTATACATATCCTTTTGGTCTGGTATGACTGAAAGGATTTTTCATGTCATATCAATTATTTACGAGCGAATCAGTCGCTGCCGGTCACCCGGATAAAATCGCCGATGCTATATCGGACGCTATTTTGGATGCTCTACTTGAACAGGATCCACAGTCGCGTGCCGGGCTGGAAACGATAGTTGGTGCAAATCATATCGGGCTTTACGGAGAAATAAAGTCCAGTGCTACTGTTGATTTTGAATCGATTGCGCGAAAAACAGTTGCAAGTCTTGGGTATACGAATCCCGAGTGGAACTTCTCAGATGGGTCTCCGGTGAGCGTGAAAATACATCAGCAGTCACCAGAAATAGCTATCGGAGTCGACCATGAGGGTGCTGGTGATCAAGGAATGATGTTCGGTTTTGCGTGTGACGAAACAACAGAACTGATGCCACTACCGATTACTCTGGCTCATGCGCTAACTCGAACGTTAGACGAAAAGCGAGAGAATAAAGATATAGCATTTCTGAGACCTGATGGGAAGAGTCAGGTGACGGTAAAATATGAAGATGGAGCACCTGTCGCTGTAGAAAAAGTCGTCATGGCCGTTGCGCACGACGAAGATACGTCACCTGAAAAAGTCAGACAGAGTGTTGTAGATGAAATTATAAACCCTGTATTGACATCATATGGATATGAGGTAGATGCTAAGAACATTATCGTTAACGGTACTGGATTATGGCATATCCCTGGGCCGGACAGTGACGCTGGGTTAACGGGCAGAAAAATTGTCGTGGACACGTATGGTGGCTATGCTCGAGTTGGTGGTGGTGCTTTCTCTGGAAAAGACCCGAGTAAAGTTGATCGCTCAGGCGCATATGTGGCTCGTTATATCGCGAAACATGTCGTCGCGCAAGGCTATGCTAAGAAGTGCGAAGTAGCACTCGCGTATGTTATCGGACGGTCTGAACCGATGATGAAAGCTTTTGATACATTTGGCACTGAGACTAAAACGAAAGAAGAGATACAAAAGTACATTGATGGACTGATCGATACATCGGTAGCAGGTATCATCACAGGTCTTGATTTACGTCGCCCGATCTACTCGAAAACTACTGCGTATGGTCACTTCGGAAAACCTGATTTACCATGGGAAAATCTCACTACGTGATAAAAATCATAGCGCACATGCTTGGCCGGTCTATATAGTAATAATCGGAAGCGTGAGCGTGGAATCGCGAAAGTACGTTTTCCGAAAACTGGGCTTATTTCAGCCCAGTTTTTGTCTTAAAAATCTAGTGATTTTGACTTGAACCCGAGTTACTTTTTCGGCTATACTGGAGCTACATTAAGAGGTAAAAGTGCGTTTTACACTTTCAGGAGAGGGAACTGAAAGGACATAAAACAAACACTTTAAAAAGAAAAGAGGGAATAATTGTATGGCGGCAAGTCATAGTCAAAGGGTCTTTGCTTTTGTCTTAGCATTGCTTTTTTTGTTATCGACACTGAGCATTGCAGGCTTTTATTTATGGGACTATTTCTCAGAAGATGATGTAAACGATATAGAAGTGTCTCAAGTCGAGACGCAAGAACAAAACGACATAGAGCAGCAAGTGGAGGATTCAGTGGAAGAGCAGCAACGATTACAAGGAACAGAATTAGCAAATTTTGAACCAGTCGATGAAGTAACAGAACTTCAATCAATAGATCTAGTAGAAGGAGATGGCCTGGTTGTTGAACCTGGAGCTGATGTGGTAGCTCATTACACTGGTGCTTTTGCTAATAATGGATTGATTTTTCAAAGCTCAAAAGATAGCGGACAGCCAATCCCATTTAACTTAAATGGTGTGATCTCAGGTTGGACTGAAGGCGTTCCTGGCATGAAGGTTGGAGGCACTCGTCGTTTAATTATCCCAGCTGATCTGGCATACGGACCGGCGCCGGATGGTTTTGTATATGATTTCGACAATCCTCAAGGTCGACCACTCGGCCCACTCGTTTTCGATATCGAACTAACTGACGCAACAAATCCGTCAGAATAATTCGATTGAGAGACTAAAAACAAAAACTGAGGAGGGGATAATAAAAACAGCAAAAAACACAACATATAGCGCCTTTACACAAAGCATAAACGCTATATAATACATGGTACATACATAAGAAAACAACAAAAATTCTTCGCAATAAAAGAAGCTAAACTAAGGGGACAAGACAATAAACATGAAAAAAATAACAGTTTACACAACAAATACTTGCAGCTACTGCGCTATGGTTAAGAAATATCTAGATAAAAAAGGTGTTGCATATGAGACAGTAAATCTTGATGAACAACCACACCTTCAAAAAGAAGTATTCGAAAAGAGCGGAGCTCTCACAGTACCAATCACACTAGTAGAAAAAGAAGATAGTACAGAAGAAGTAGTAATCGGGTTTAACTTACCTAAGCTTGCTACAGCTGTCGCATAAGAGGCCCAGTAGAGCGTCGTGTAGAGTGGTCTTGAGTAATCGAGACCACTCTTTTATAATGTTTAAGTAGACACTAAAACATCAGCAGGGATAATACTATGGATAGCCAAGAACTAAAAGTGTACGGAGCCGAATGGTGTAGCTATTGTAGGGCTCTTATTAAGAAACTTGAACTTAAGGGCGTGAAGTTTAAGTATATTGATGTAGATCAGTCTGAGAACAGGCGGCAAATGAATGAGCTCACTGATGGAAACGAAACAATCCCTGTGTTAACTAGAGGTGAAGAATACAAAGTAAACCCGAATGATGCAGAAATAGAAGCAATGATAAATGGCGTGAAATCCAAAGGAGTTAAAATGGCAAACGGCGTTGAAAATGAAGATATAAAACCATGTATTATGATTGGCGCTGGGCCGGCAAACTTGGCAGCAGCTGTCTATACA
Organism: bacterium; assembly: GCA_030427445.1. GTDB lineage: Bacteria > Patescibacteriota > Saccharimonadia > Saccharimonadales > SZUA-47 > JAUIBQ01. Next base: position 28,010 of record JAUIBQ010000006.1, read on the forward strand.
ACACGTGAAGATATCGACACTATTTTACTAGAAAAGGGTGTAGTTGGCGGACTAGCTGCAATCACTGACATTATAGATAACTACCCTGGGTTCGAAGAAGGTATCGAAGGTCCTAAGTTGGCTGAAAAGCTTGAAAAGCAGGCGGAGCGATTTGGTGCTGAAATAGAATTTGCTGAAGTGAGCGGTCTTACTCGACGCGAGGACGGAATGATTAAGATTGACACAACTGACGGGGAGATGTTGGCTCGAACTGTACTGATCGGTACGGGCAGTGACCATAAAAAACTTGGACTGCCAAGCGAGACTAAGTATTACGGACGGGGTATACATTACTGTGCAACGTGTGATGGTGCATTTTATCGCGATAAGAAGCTGGTCGTCGTGGGCGGTGGGAACTCGAGTGCACAAGAAGCATTGTTCCTTACTCGCTTCGCAAGTCATATTGACATCTTGATTAGAAAAGATCAGTGGAAAGCGAGCGATGTGCTTGTTGAGGAGATTGAAAAACACCCGAAGATTACCGTTCATTTCAATACGACTGTAGAAGAATTCATAGGCGGCGAAGTCGATGGCATGGATAAAGTCGTTGGGGCGAAGATTGTGAAAAATGGAAAGCAGGAAACAATCGATGCTGACGGCGCGTTTATCTTCATCGGACTACTGCCTAATACAGACTTCTTGAAAAACTCAGACGTTAAGCTAGATGATACAGGGTTCGTGATCGGTGATGAGATGTTGCGAACATCTGTCCCTGGTGTATTTGTCGCAGGCGACGTGCGCTCAGGTTCAACAGCACAAATAGCAAGCGCTGTCGGTGAAGGTGCCGTTGCAGCACTCCGTATCCGAGAATATTTAGAATCAAGATAGCAAAATAGTCTAATTAGTTGTATACTATAGCTAATTAATGAGTAGTTTTGAATCCTTGTCAGTACAAGAGCTGGGCTTGATGTCGGACCGCCGACTTTTATTTAATGATTTGTCAGCTGCTCAAAAAACAGAGCTTCTGCTAGAGGTAGGACATGAAAATACAGATGAAAAAGGTAAACCATTGCAGCGTTTGGACGGTGTCGCAACTCAAGCCTTTTTAGGAAGTGTGTACGGATTAATTTACATGGGCGCTGCTCGCGTGAGGAAGCAAACGTCTAATGTAGCTAGTTTTTATGAGATAGATGATTGTATTCATGATTTTATCGCACATCGTAACCTAGGTAATGTTGCAACAAATTTTCTAAATGCAAATGTTTCAATCACGACAAGGATTATTGGCGAAACATGGTCGTTCTCACGACGTAGTCTAGAGAGTAATGGTCATAACGGTATGCACTTTCCCAAAAATATTTTTGTAAGTAATATGAAACGTGTCGCTGCTGACTTAGAACATCATACTGAAATGACTGGTGAAGAAAAAATTGGAGCATTGACAGGATATGTTCTTGGTCAATATGCCGATAAAGCACGCGTAGCTCGAGATGTTGCAAGATTCATGAATGTTGATCGGATTATAGTGGAGCAAATATCTCTCGAAGATGAGGCAGAAAAAAGAATCTTAGTTGAAGCAGACCTAGACGACGATGAGTTAGTAGGAGATTGTAATGATCCTAGCGATGAGCGCGATGTATACGGCACTTTGGCAAATATTGATGAGATGTTGACCAGAGAGAGTGATTTGAAGGATGCTGAGAGCACTTTAGAGCTGGTTACTATCTTGCCTCCGAGAGATAGAGCAGTAGTGATAAATTACTTTGGCTTAGCAGGCGAGACTCCTCGTACAATAGCAAAAATTGGACGCGAGTTGGGGCTTACTCGTTCAAGGGTTGGACAGATCGTGGGAGATATGCTGGATTTCTTCAGAGACCCAGAAGGACATCTTAGTAAGACTAAAAAAGTGTCTGATTTAAAAGTTCGATACGGTTTAATGAAGGCAGGATATGAAGTAGATGTAGCTGTAGACTACGGTGAAGTATTTTCTACGCTTCCCATAGCATTTTCAGATTACATGTTTGTGGCAAGGCTTGCTACGTTAGATGGACCTGAAGTCAGTAGGTTCCGAGGTGAGCTCCCGTATCACCAGCAAGTTCTCTTCGATTTGTATACAGGTTATATCGGAGGAGAGGCTCTAAAACATAAAGAGATCCAGAGCATATTTTCATACGACATTGGCCCGTCACGAAAGCAGTTGCAGAAGAAAATTAATAAATTCTATAAGTCTCAAACAAAATAAGCGCTAAGATTATAGCTTGAAAACTACTGATCAAAAGCCAGCTCACCATTAAGTAACTCTCACTGGCCTCTGTACAGTTTCGATGACAAATTTTTGCTACTGAACGAGGGTGCCGATTTTGAGACGCTCGAGTTGATTAAGAGCGCTATTGTTAGACGTATGGTCGTTTGTGCCACCAAGCTCACCTGACTGTTCGCCGCTAAAGTAGCTTGTGGCATCGACGCCACATGCACTTAAGATATTATCGCTACCAGGATGGCGGGGGATGTATGATGTTAGGTCGTACACTGAGCCATTAATAGTTGTCCAACAGTCATCTTCTGTGCTGTGCATAGCAACATCTTCTAGAGTGTATTCCTGCGAAACGTCGTTATCGGAGGGTTCTGATTGCGTAGAGGTTTGTGTTGTTTGCCGACTCTCTGTATCTGAGTTTTGTCCGTTGTCCGGGTTGCTAGCTACGTATAATCCTGCACCAATCGCGACGATGAGTGCAGTTACAACTCCTGCGGTTAGCTTACTATTCATGATATCTCCTTTGTTCAAATTTATCAGGATAATCAGTGAATATCCCACTTATACCCCACTCGTACAGTTCATCAGCACGAGCTTGGCTATTTACAGTATACGCGTAGACAGCGAACCCTTTCGCGCGCATAGAGCGCACTACACCTTCCCATAGCCAATTATGCTTAAGGTGTAGTCGACGACTACGGATAAGTGCTGACTCGGCGACGGCGCGCACAGTTGACCAAGACTCTATGGTCGCTAATTCGAGGTTTTTGTTCAGGCTGTAGAGGTGACGCAGGTTTGTAAAGATTTTAGAGCTATAGATTATCTTACCGGGGTAGTCTTTGGTGATGTCATAGATTTGCTGAGCGATATGCTCTTTAATGTCGAGAATAATCGGTACTCGACCATCGATCGCTTCAAGTGCCTCCGAGAGCGTGACATATGACTGCGTTGGAGATGGAGTGTCGTGGCTTAGTATTACCTCCTCATCAAAATACCGAACATCGAGTTCGATTTCGTCAACTTTGTATTTAAGTGCAGTATTGATAGCCTCGAGCGAATTTTCTTCCTCAAGGCCTTTTGCACCGCGGTGGCCGATAATTTTCATAGTAATCAATTCAATCGGATAAAGCATCTCACATGAACACCTTATCGCTACAATGTAGTGTACAATATGAGTATTGAAATTGTAAAAGGAGTGAATTAAGTCGTGGACTATAATGCTATTTTAAAGCCGTACTCAGACGGGAAAACAGTAAATGTCGTAGTGGAGATACCAAAAGGTAGCTCGCATAAAGTTGAATTTGATCGTAAACGCAAAATAATGGTCTTAGATAGAGTAGAGCCAGCGATTTTTGCAAAGCCTGTGAATTATGGCTTTATCCCAGGAACACTTGATGACGACGGTGATGAGTTAGATGTGTTGTTTGTGACAGATGAACCGGTTTCAACGGGTGTTGTCAGTGAAGCGACTGTTATCGGTGTACTAGAGTTCGAAGATGACGGAGAAATGGACCATAAAGTGATTTGTGTGCCTGCAGATGACCGTGATACCGGTAACCGCATTAGCTCACTCGCTGATCTTGGTGGTCAATGGCAGAAGCAAATTGAGCATCATTTTACTCACTACAGGAATAACAAAAGTACTTGGCTTTGGTGATGTAGAAAAAGCTCACGAAGTTATCGCAGAGTGTATCGAGCGCTGGGATAGCCAGTAGCATGATAAAGAAAGTTTATGTAAAAGGCTTTATACAGCGGAGTAGTGACGATAAAATACTGGTACTTCGACGTTCAGCAACAGATACAAGCAGGCCGCTAGACTGGGATTTTCCAGGCGGCACAGCAGACTCTGGCGAAGATATAATGGAGGCTGGAGTTCGCGAGACTAAAGAAGAAGTAGGCATAGACGTAGCTTTAGAGGCTGCAAATCTCGTACATGTAAGTAGTGCAATCACTCCTAAAAAAGAAGGTATAAAAGAGGAGATAGCACATTTCCATTTTCTCTTCTTCGTAAAAACAGAAGGTGCACCCGAAGTTATTCTTAGCTCTGAGCATGACCAATATCATTGGGTGAGTGCCGAAGAGTTAGAATCGTATCTCCCGACACAAAGTCCTCGATATAAAGAAGTATATAAATACATATTCAAAGACAACCCAAGCTTGATGGGTTAAACCTTAAGCGCTACAATAGACACTAATAGAAGAATACTAAGTCTTAGGAAGTGGGTTTAGCGATATATGAAAACAAAAGTAGCTATTAACGGATTTGGGCGCATTGGAAGAAATGCGTTTAAAGTAGCGTTTGAGCGTAAAGACGTCGAAATCGTTGCAATCAATGATTTAACCGATACAAAGATGCTCGCGCATTTACTGAAGTATGACACCAACTACGGCAATTATGAACACTCTGTATCATCTGACGAGAAGCACATCATCGTAAACGATACGAAGATCCCTGTGTTTTCGGAAAAAGATCCGAGCGCATTGCCTTGGGGTGACTTGGGAGTTGAGGTCGTTATCGAATCAACAGGATTTTTCACCTCGGCTGACAAGGCGCAAGCTCATGTCGATGCTGGAGCGAAAAAAGTAGTTATCTCTGCACCGGCTAAAGACGACGTGACACAAACTATTGTGCTCGGAGCAAACGAAGATACACTTGAAGGCTCTGACTCGATTGTGTTCTCTAATGCGAGTTGCACAACAAACTCTATGGCAGCTGTCATGGATATTTTGGACCGTGAATTCGGTATCGAAAAAGCCATGATGACAACAGTTCATAGCTACACTGCCGATCAACGCCTACAAGATGCACCACATAAAGATTATCGACGTGCTCGTACGGCTGCGCAGAACATTATCCCGACAACTTCTGGAGCTGCTATTGCAGTCGCTAAAACAGTGCCATCGCTAGAAGGCAAATTCGACGGTATGGCAATCCGTGTCCCGACTTCAGTTGTGAGTTTGAGTGACATCACGATGCTGTTTAAGCGAAACACAACAGTTGAAGAAATTAATGATGTCATTCGTAAGGCGTGCAAAGAGCCATACTACCAAGGAATCGTGGCATGCACAGATGAAGAGCTTGTTAGTAGTGACTTTATCGGTAACAGCCACAGTGGTATCGTCGACCTGCCGACCACAAATGTCGTTGATGGAAACTTGGTAAAAGTTGCTGTCTGGTATGACAATGAATGGGGCTTTTCTAACAGGCTCGTTGAGTTGGTCGCAGACGTCGGCAAGAGCTTAAAGTAAGAGACGAAAAAAACGTGAAGATTTACATCGGAGCTGACCATAACGGACATGATTTAAAGGATAAGATGAAATCTTATCTAGAAAAGCGCGGTCATGAAGTCATAGATGAAGGGGACGATACAAAAGACCCAAATGACGATTTTCCTGTCTTCGCGGCAAAAGTAGTGCACGGACTTTTTGGTGATCCTAACTTTGACCACGAGCAAACAAATGATGTTCGGGGGGTACTTGTTTGTGGTAGTGGACAGGGAATGGTTATCGCTGCAAATCGTTTTAAAGGAATTCGTGCTGGGCTTATTTATAATCTTTCTAGTGCGAAGAGTACACGACACGATGAGGATAGCAACGTCGCAGCATTCCCATCAGAGCTTTTTGCGGATGATAAAGTGTGGAAAAATCTTTTAGATACGTGGCTTGATGAACCATTTGCGAATGCTGCACGGTTCAAGCGTCGTAATAAACAGCTAGACGAGCTACATTAGTCTTGAATGTGCACATAAGTGTGAAACAATAGAATTATGGCAGTGATAACACCGACGATTACAACGAGTGATAAGCATGAATATCGAGCTCAGATGGAACTGATTGCTCGTTTTTCTGAGGGTGTTCATTTAGATTTTGCCGATGGTGTGTTTGCACCGTCAGAGCTTGTGGGCATCGAAGATGCGTGGCGCAGTGATGATTTAGTGACACACGCGCATGTGATGTACCAGAACCCGATGGGTGTTATTGATGATATCATCGCTCTCGAAGCAGATTTAGTAGTGCTTCACGTGGAATCAGATAATGTAAAAGAAGCACTCAGTACACTACGCGAAAACGGCACAAGGACAGGCATCGCACTTCTACCTGAGTCAACTGTGAATGATATAGAAGAAGCAGGGTTGGAGGGATTGTTTGATCACGTGCTTGTTTTTGGTGGGCATTTAGGGTTTCAGGGTGGTAAAGCCGATCTAACCCATCTTGAAAAAGTACAGCTACTCAAAGAACGCTACGACGATGTAGAGATTGGTTGGGACGGCGGTGTTAATGACCAGAACATTCAGCAGATAGTTGAGGCCGGAGTTGATGTAGTGAATGTTGGTGGATTTATCAAGAATGCAGAAAAGCCTCAAAAAGCTTATGAAACATTAACAAATCTGTTATCATAAGCACTAATGGGTAAGAACTTTACAGAGAATAAGCGCTCTATTGAAGATTTAGAGTTGACAGCAGTTGAGATACGAAAAAGTATCATCACGATGCTCGAGGCTGCAGGCAGTGGTCACTCCGCTGGTCCACTGGGTCTGAGCGATATTTTAACCGCGCTGTATTTCGATATCATGAAGCACGACCCGAAAAATCCTGACTGGGATGGTCGTGATTATTTCTTCTTGAGCAACGGCCACTGTGTGCCGGTGCAGTATGCGACGATGGCTGAAGCTGGGTACTTTGACAAAAAAGAACTTAAGACACTGCGTAAATTTAAATCACGTTTACAGGGGCATCCGGAACGTGAACAACTACCAGGACTCGAGAACACAAGTGGGCCGCTTGGAAGTGGGCTGAGCCAAGCCTGTGGAGTTGCACTAAGTCTACAAATGCAGAAGAAATCTCATCAGTGGGTGTACTGCATGATGGGTGATGGTGAGCTAAACGAAGGAAATATCTGGGAAGCTGCTATGTTTGCGAATAAATATCGCTTGCATAATCTCATCGCTTTTGTCGACAGAAACAACATCCAAATCGATGGCACAACTGAACACGTCATGCCACTTGAAGATCTGCGCGCGAAATGGGAAGCATTTGGCTGGCACGTGATAGATATTGATGGAAACGACATTGAAGCGGTGATTGACGCAGCTGCGATGGCTCGTGCGATTGTCGAAAAACCGATAGTTATTATTGCACACACAATTCCTGGAAAAGGCGTGGACTTTATGGAGTTTGATTATCATTGGCACGGTATGCCAGTTGGTCTTAAAGATGTTGCAGGTGCACCACCGAAGAATGAACAGGCTAAAGTTGCTCTGAAAGAGCTCAGAACTTTGGCAGGAAAAATTAAAAACGAGCATGAGAACTAAGATGAAACAGTTACATTTAATACCGCACAAAGAATGGAAGAGCGAGCCAATACGAAAAGGCTTCGGACAAGGCTTAGTTCAAGCTGGAGAGCAAAATGAGAATATCGTTGCTCTATGTGCCGACTTAACCGAGTCTACGCAAATTGAGCCGTTTGCTACTGCGTTCCCTGAACGATTCATCGAAGTAGGTATCGCAGAGCAAAATCTCGTTACTGTCGCAAGTGGCATGGCGAAGATGGGGTATGTGCCGTTTACTGCGAGTTATGCAGCATTTAGTCCTGGACGAAACTGGGAGCAGATAAAAACAACAGTCGCACTTAATAACCAGCCTGTAAAAATAGTTGGTGCTCACGCAGGGTTATTTACTGGACCTGATGGTGCTACTCACCAAATGTTGGAAGACGTCGCACTGATGCGTGCAATGCCGAATATGGTCGTGATAGTACCTGGAGATTCCGAAGAAGCTAGAAAAGCGACTCTTGCTATCGCTGAAGACCCAAGACCAGCGTATTTACGACTTGCTCGCGATGGATCGCCTGTTATGACAACAGAGAAAACACCATTCGAGATAGGCAAGGCATACGTGTATTCACATGGTAGTGACGTGACGATTATTTCAAATGGAACGACGACTTCAGTCGCAGTTGACGCTGCAGAACGGTTGTTTAAAGATGGTATAGACGCAGAAGTAATTCACTGTCCGACAGTTAAACCTCTCGATGGTGCGACCATCCTATCAAGTGTTAAAAAGACGAAGAAAGTAATTGTTATTGAAGAAGCTCAAGTAGCAGGTGGTCTCGGTGGTGCAGTAGCAGAGTTTTTGAGCGAACATCATCCTGTGCCGGTCATCCGAATGGGTGTGAAAGATCGTTACGGTCAGTCGGGAACACCTGAAGAACTTTTCAAAGAGTACGGTTTAACAGCTGAGCACCTGATGATGCAGGTACACGATTTATTGGATAAATAGACGGTGCCTTGGCAGGTAGTAATCACTCTTCAAAGCTTGATTGGAGCCGTCAGTGTAATTCTTCTTAAAAAACTAGCAACTCGAGAGAATAAATATCAGTACTCGATAGTATTTTTATCCTTTATAGTCGAGTGGCTAACCGCTTGCAGCCTAGTACTAATTAATGGCGGGTTTGTCGTTCCACAGTGGGATATTCAGTTAATCGGGTTGCTATTTTTGGGTGGGCTCGGTTTTGGTGTGGCTAACTTTATGTATTTTGAATTATTTAGTCATGTCTCTGCATCTGTTGGAGCGATCCAGATAACGATTAACAGATTGATAGCGATAGTATTTGCGGTACTTTTGCTAGGAGAGAGAATGACAGTATGGCAAGTTATCGGCACCGTCTTCATCTTATTTTCTGTGTACTATGCGACTTATGTCCACAAGCACAGGAAAGCCAATAGAGTAAAAACGAAGCATCTTCCTAGGGTTGTGGGTGTGATAGGTTTAATGTCCGTTGCATATGCATTAGGAACAGTTGCGGAGAAATCACTGCTGGATCAAATGGGTATTTATACATATTTAGTCATTGGTTGGGCATTCCAAACTTTAGTAGTTGGAGTAATTGTGCTTGTAAAAAGAGATAAATGGATGCTTCCTTCTAGCGATGTACTACATTATGCAGTGCCATATATCTTGCTGTTTACTGTCTCAGGATTACTTTTCGTTTGGTCATTAGACTTATCTGACAGCAGCTCGAAGACAGTATCTGCTAGTGGAATGAAAGTGGTCTTATCAATAATGCTAGCCTACGTGTTCTTGCGCGAGCGTACAAATATGAAAAAGATTATTATAGCTGCTGTGTTTTCCGTGGTTGGACTCACACTATTATTTCTATAAGTGTCTTGAAGTAAAAAGCATAAGTAATTACAATAAAGCCATTCAAGACAATCAAGTGCATGGTCGGAAAATAAATAATGAGAGTATCTTCAAACAGATTAGATAAAACTGTAATGTCGTGCATGAGCCGATGGGAAAATAAATGCCCTGGCAACTAAGCATTATCATCCATGGTTTATTAAGTGGATCACGATCTGTTTTTGGTAAACAAGTTCTTCGTACAAGCCAACAGTATATCTTGTATTTAACGTTTTTATCTTTTAGTTTTTTGGGGATATTTGCGATTGTTCAAGCAGTAATTCACATTGGTGAAATAGATTACTCAGGATCGCTTCAGATATGGCCAGTTATGGCTCTGATGGCGATTTGTCTAGCAGTCCATAATGTATTGACACTTAAAATACTTCATGGAGTGAGTGCGAGTTACTATGCGTTACTCGCATTATTAAGCCCTCTCACTATTATTACTTTATCGTCTATATTTAATAATGAAACACTAAGCATGCACCAAATTGTAGGATCCCTTTTCTTATTAAGCTCTGTTCTTTTACTAAGGGTGTTTGGAAGCTCGAAAAGTAAAGGTAAAAAGAAACAAAACAATGTAGCTAAGGTGTTACCTATAGTGTTCATAGACGCAGCGATATACGGTATAGGTATGGTGGCAGAAAAGTCAGCTTTGGACAGTGTTGGTTTCACTACATACACTGTCGTAGGTTGGGGGTCGCAGTTTTTGGCAGTCATGTTCATAATTTTACTGCTAAGAAAAGATCTTACTATGAGAGCGTCAGCGAAGACACATGTTAGTGCAGTACTGTATGCCATCCTGCTGGTTGTTTCAGGCTTCTTCTATGTTCTAACAACCCTATATTCAGATTCGGCGTCAATTAGTGCAATCGGTAGTACATTCAAAGTAGTTGCAACTGCCGTACTCGCATTTATATTCCTTCGAGAAAGGGATAGTCTTATTTTGAAACTATGTTGTGTAGTATTAAGTGGCCTCGGTCTTTACTTTCTCTTTTTGTAGTTGGGTGTTTATTGCATCATTAAGCATAAGTAGTTACAATGTAGGTTAAATAACACTAATGTGTATAAGGTGGGAAACAAATAATGGGATTATCATTAGAGCAGATTCGACGTAACTGCGATGATGCACGTGCTTTAATGGAGCGCGCGAAAAGGGAAAAATTTGCTGTTGGTGCATTTAATCTCGACAACCAAGAGACATTGATAGCAGTCTGTCGCGCTGCAAAAAACACCAACTCTCCGGTACTCGTTGAAGTCAGTGCCGGTGAAGTGAAAGCAATCGGTATCGACAATGTTCGTGACATGGTCGAGAACTACAAAGAGCAGTTCGGTATCGAGATGTATATCAACCTCGACCACAGCCCGAGTGTCGAGGATGCTATTGCGGGGATTGAAGCCGGGTACGAGTTTATACACATTGACGTATCGCAAGCAAACCATGACGCTTCCGATGATGAAATAATCGACGCAACGAAGGAAATTGTACGATACGCTCAATTCACAGGAGCACTTGTAGAGAGCGAGCCTCATTATTTTGGTGGTAGCAGTAACGTTCATGAAGAAGCGTTTGACTACAAGGAGATAAAAAAGACATTCACTACTCCTGATACTTTACGTAATTTTTCAGAGGCGACCGGGATTGACACATATGCAGTCGCGATAGGTAATCTACATGGAAGTTATCCTGTGCCTAAGGAGTTGGACATTAATTTACTTCGTGAGTTGCGTGAAGTAACAGACATTAACTTCAGTTTACATGGAGGCTCAGGCACGCCAGGACATTACTTCGAAGAGGCCGTGAAAGTTGGTGTACAGAAGATTAATATCAATAGTGACATGCGTAAGGTCTACCGCGAAACACTCGAAAAAGTACTTCGTGAAAACCCTACTGAATATGCTGTAGTTAAGCTAATGGATGAGGTAATAGCCGCAGTGCAGGCAGTAGTTGAGTCTAAGATAAAAACGTTTAATAGTGCTGGAAAAGCAAAGGTGAGGGGATAGTAAGATGGCAAAAGATAGATTACAAGTATTAGCAGTTGGCGACGTGGTGATTGATGCGTTTATTGATTTAATTGAGAAATACGAATACGTAGACAAGGGTCCCGATGGAACTCCTATTTTGAATATCCCATTGGGTACTAAAATACCTTACGACAAGGCGGTAATCGTCCCTGGTGTGGGTAATGCTGCGAACGCTGCAGTATCGTTCGCGCGACTTGGCTTGCGCAGCGGTCTTATCAGTAACGTGGGAAGTGATGACTGGGGCAAGGACATTATCCGAGCGCTCAAAGGCAATAACGTAGACACTCGTTTTGTGCATGAAAACCCAGGGAAGATTAGTAACTACCACTACGTGTTATGGTACGAAGAAGAGCGTACAATTTTCGTAAAAGGTGAGCAGTACGACTACGAATGGCCACACCTTAGAAATCAAGATATCCCAGAGTGGATTTACTTCAGTTCAATCAACGAAGAATTACCTGAATATCACGATGCATTAGCAAACTGGCTCGACGAAAACCCTAGTGTAAAGATGGCGTTCCAGCCTGGTACTTTCCAGATGAGTCTTGGACTCGATAGATTGCGAAATATTTATCAGCGGGCCGATGTTGTAGCACTCAATCGTGAAGAAGCAACAGATGTGTTTGGTGCAAATCACGATGACATTCACGATCAGCTTAACAAAATGCATGAAGCAGGTATAAAGATAGCATTAGTGACAGATGGTCCGAACGGTGCATATGCGTCTGATGGAAACCGACGATGGAGTATGCCAATGTATCCAGATCCATCTCCTCCGAAAGATCGAACTGGTGCAGGGGATGCATTCACTTCAACGTTTACAGCAGCATTAATCGCAGGTGCAGATGTGCCTAGCGCGCTTTTATGGGCACCTATCAACTCTATGAATGTTGTACAGAAAGTAGGTGCGCAAGAAGGCTTGCTTACTCATCAGCAAATCGATAAGTTCTTGCGTGAAGCTCCTAGCGACTACCACCCAAGTGAGATGTAGTGAACTATGTCCAAAACATTGAGCACACTTCTCGGTGTTGATGAGCGTGATTTTAGTAAGTTAATTCAGCGCGTCGAGCAAGTGACGCATCATGGAGGAGTGGATGTCCGTCTTACCGCAGATATCATTACGAAATCCAGAGAAGCAGTCCGCCAGCTAGGGCTTGACCCACAAGATTCGACGTATGAAGAAGTATACTGGGCGTTACGTTCGCGTGCGCTAAAAAGTGACGAAGCATTACGCGAGGCACTCGACATACCTGGATCAGATACCAAAAAGGCCTTCTCTCCTAAAAAGTCAGCCAAAGGTGCACAATCTATTGCAGACAAACTAAACACTCTTTTGATACACGAACGGGTGATTAGTGTGCAGTCGGCTGCTGTAAAGAAGATATTAACCGCAGTTCCGCCCAAAAAGACAATGAAGCTGCTAGGATTCAGGTCGATATCCTCGGTATTGCGAAGAGAAGACCCTCGTTGCTTATATACAGTTGCACTTCAACTCGAAAGCGAGAGTTGGAAGAAGCAGGTATACGCTCAATTAAAACGACTGAAGGCAAAAGATGTCATGGAGCAATCGCCTGAAATCATCGCTCTGCCAGAGTCGTGGACAGCGAAACTAGAAAAAACTGACTTTGCTCGGGTTTGCCTTGTCGCATCAGAGTTGGGTGTCGTTATTTTGTTACCTACGGTGCCTTTGTCGGCACCTGGAACTGTGTTTTTGACGTCAGCTATCGCACTGCAAGCAGTCGAAACCATGGTCGTGGAATCACTGCCATATCGATCAAAATCGCTCACTATTGGCTTAGAGAGTTTAATTTCTGAGATTGCGGCAGGCCACATCTCACTGCTAGAAAAGGTTCATGGCATGGAACCGAGTTGGCAAGCAGTGTACAGACTGCTCTCAGAAAGCGAGAGACAGTTACCGGAGTTTGAGTTCGTGCTCCAAGACTTATCGTGGGAGTCATCAGAAATGAAGCTAGCAAGCTTGAGCTCAGAGTTAGACTTTTGGGTTGGCAAGCACTACCTAGGGTATTTCACTGATGGCTTACCGTTGTCATTTCATATGATAGACGTTACGGTGTCAGAAGTTTTAAAGAAACCTTGGGGTGAGCATGTGGTTTCACATATGCGAGGTAGTTTATGGAACGAACTGCAACTTGCGTATTTACAGCATGAAACTTTTGAGAGAGCAGTTGTGCAGCAGTTAACACTGGCTCAGCAAGTTGTGATTTAGTAGAGAATTTCGTGGTAAAATGCTTATGAATAGTAAAACAAAACGAAAAATGGGTGAGTTGTGAATCCCGTTACAATAAAAAGAGAGCATATGACAAACTCAAATATAGTGATAAATATTACCAGTACAACACAAATAGTAAAAAGCGAGGTTTTGTAACGGGATGAAATATTCAATTTGTATATCGGGAGCAGCAGCAGGAGAATCTGTTGATCAGTCATGTGGGTTAGCGTATGAGCTAGGGATGCATGTCGCTAAAGAAGGACATGTGATAACTACAGGGGCGACAGTAGGGTTACCGCTGTACGCAGCGCGTGGCGCGAAGGATGCAGGGGGTATGAGCATAGGTTTCAGTCCTGCAGCTAGCTTGCGCGATCATGTACATCGTTATCGATTGCCGATTGGATATTTTGACTACGTCAACTTCACTGGCATGAACTACATCGGTAGGGATATTCACCTTGTATTGAGTTCGGAAGCATTAATCACTGTCGGGGGCCGCATGGGTAGTCTACATGAATTTACGACAGCGCTTGAAGCGCATATGCCTTGCGGTGTACTGCTTGGTTCGGGTGGGCTCGCTGATCATATTCCTGATTTACTCAAAGAACTTGAAGAGCCAAAAGGTAGTAGGATTGTGTTTGATACGGACCCAGAGCGACTTGTTAAAAAAATCGTCGAAATACTAGATGAAGAGAACAAGGACTTAGATTTAGATACCCTACAAAAGCAATGGCAAGTAAAATCTAGTATTTGCGAACCTCTTGCGGGTAAGTACGGGTTTACTCATGGGGAGCTTAAAGAAAAACGCCAAGGCTAGAAAGTAGTTTATAATTTACTTATGGACGTCAAAACTTGGCTCGGTATAGTTACTGTAGTAATGACAATAGGCGCTCACATAGTTTATGTTATGGATATTTTCTCTGGTAAGACTAAACCCCACATCTACTCGTGGCTACTTTGGGCGTTACTCACTGTCATTGTCTTTATTTCTTTAGTCATAAACGAGGGTGGAGCAGGTTCATGGTCTACAGGTACAGCAGGAGCTATTTCAATCCTAATTACTATTTTGGCGCTTAAGTATGGTACAAAGAATATTACTAAAAGTGATACTTTTTTCTTAATCGTTGCTCTTTCTATTATCCCACTTTGGTTCATCACCAATTCACTACTAGCATCAGTCATTCTTGCAACTGCTATAGACGCAATAGCTTTCATACCTACACTTAGGAAAACTTGGCAACAACCACTTGATGAAACATTGTCACTTTATATAGTCAATACTATTCGTCATGCTCTAGTCCTGTTTGCTTTAAATTCGTTTGTCTTCATAAATTACATTTATCCAATTATGTTGGTACTGGCGAATGCGCTTGTCGCTAGTTTTATTATTTATAGAAAGCCAATAGTAAAAAACTTTCTTTAGTGCTCAACTGATACAATAAAATGTATGAAGTTTAAACTTAAAGCAGGCTATAAACCAACTGGAGACCAGCCGGAAGCAATCCGGCAACTTGTTCATGGGCTGCAGAGCGGTAAAAAAGAGCAAACACTTTTAGGTGTGACTGGTTCTGGTAAGACATTCACAATGGCAAACATTATCGAGCAAACTCAGCGTCCGACGCTCGTACTATGTCACAACAAAACGTTGGCTGCGCAGTTATACGAAGAGTTCAAAAACTTCTTCCCAGATAACGCAGTGCACTATTTTGTAAGTTATTTTGATTACTACCAACCTGAAGCATATGTGCCTCGAAGCGATACGTATATAGAAAAAGATTCGCAGATAAATGAGGAAATTGACCGTATGCGTCACGCGGCTACAGATTCATTGTTGTCACGACGTGATGTCATTATAGTAGCTAGCGTGAGCTGTATTTACGGTATCGGTTCTCCAAGCGACTATGCCAGTTTGGCGATAAAGCTTGAAGTCGGAAAACGTCGAGTACAATCTAAATTTATTCGTCAACTCACAGACATTCAATATGAGCGAAATGATATTGACTTCCACAGAGGTACATTCCGAGTACGTGGAGATGTAGTAGATGTGTATCCTGCTAGTGAAGAGAAGGCGTATCGTTTTGAATTTTTTGGCGATGAGCTGGATCGAATTGTCGAAATAAATCCCCTCACAGGAGAGATACTGTCAAAGCCAGACAGAGTGACTATTTACCCGAGCTCACACTATGCTACGCCGCAAGACAAAGTGAAGCAAGCGATTGTGCAGATTCGTAATGAGATGGAGAACCGAGTCGGAGAATTTAAGTCTCAAGAGAAGTTACTGGAGGCGCAACGTTTACAGCAACGAACTGAGTTTGACCTTGAACTGTTAGAGCAGACTGGTTTCGTGAAAGGCATCGAGAACTATTCGAGGTATTTAACCGAACGTGAACAAGGTGAGCAACCTGCGACACTACTCGACTACTACCCAG
Organism: bacterium; assembly: GCA_030427445.1. Lineage (GTDB taxonomy): Bacteria > Patescibacteriota > Saccharimonadia > Saccharimonadales > SZUA-47 > JAUIBQ01. The sequence continues at coordinate 44,109 of JAUIBQ010000006.1, forward strand.
ACGACTACCTCCTTCTCATCGATGAGTCGCATATGACTATCCCTCAAGTACGAGGTATGTTTAACGGAGACCGAGCACGTAAAGAAGTGCTGGTGGAGCACGGGTTTAGACTACCAAGTGCGCTTGATAACAGGCCGCTTACGTTTACTGAGTTTGAGAAACACGTGAATCAAGCAATCTACGTTTCAGCAACTCCAGCAGAGTATGAGCTAAGTCGTTCACCTGAGCCTGCTCAGCAAGTGATTCGACCAACTGGATTGCTGGATCCGAAGCTGGAAGTACGGCCAATCGATGGACAAGTCGATGACCTTATCGCGGAGATACGCGACACAATTGCCAAGAAGCAAAGAGTACTAGTGACTACACTCACTAAACGAATGAGCGAGGATTTAACAGAATATCTACAAGAGTTGAATATAAAAGTCGCTTATTTACACAGCGATGTTGATACGTTAGATAGAAGCGATATTTTGCGCGATTTACGAATGGGTGTTTATGATGTGCTTGTTGGTATCAACTTATTGCGTGAAGGACTAGATTTGCCAGAAGTAAGTCTTGTAGCGATACTCGATGCAGACAAAGAAGGGTTCCTAAGAAGCGAACCGGCACTTATCCAGACAATTGGTCGTGCTGCACGTCATGAAGAGGGACGAGTGATTTTATACGCAGATAAGATGACGCGAAGCCTTACAGCTGCGATTAATGAAACAAATCGTCGTCGCCAGATCCAGGAAGATTTCAATAAAGAACACGGTATCACTCCGACGAGTGTACAAAAGGCAATGAGTAAAGGTCTTGAGCGCACCACGCCAAAAGAAGATAAACCGAAAATTAATCTTAATAAAATACCTAAAGATGAATACCGACATTTGGTTCGTGAACTTTCAGGCCAAATGGAGCTAGCGAGTGCTAACTTAGAATTTGAAAAAGCTGCAGAGCTTCGAGATCTCATCCAAGAAATCAAAGACAAGATGTAGTCAAAGCCGAATTCAACTATCCGCACGACATTAATATAAGTGTTACATGCCGAATGTGCAGGTTTTGGGCTTGACTTTTTGGATGGTAAGGAAGATGATTTACATTAAATTAAGGTTTTGGGAGCTTTATATGAATTCTATGGTTACGCCATATAAGAATGTGGGCAAAAGAAGCGCTACGATGCTGTTGGCGCTTTTATTTTTATTAATACAATTTGTACCGATGTCTATGGTTGTGGGTTCAGTTAGTGCCGACAGTAATGGCACAATTGATGCCTGTAAAGATACGACTGTCAATGTTGCTGGCAGTATAGGCGGTGAAGACAATGGCGGAAGTAGCGATGTAGCAACTCACGATGTAGGAAGTGGCTACGTCGTAGATGGCGTATGTATTAAAAGTGGATCAAATATGTTTAACGGAAATAAACATTCAGGCGTTTTAGGTAATGGAACTTACGAAAATGATTGTTATGTAGTACAAGGTGTCGGTTCTCAAAATGTAACTGTCACTCGAATAGTTGATGGACCCAATTGTCAGGGGATTAGCCATATCGACGTTGTCTACTCGGCTGTACAGCCAACCGGTGCGACAATCACAGTTAAGAAGGTTGTTTCTCCGGGATCAGATAACGGGACCTTCGATCTATATGTAAACAATAGCTTGGTCGTAGATGAAGCGACTAATGGTAGTACGAGTTCAGCAACTATGGTTCAGAGTGATCTAGACGTAGTCGTGAAGGAAACACCAGGTGCCTCTCTCACGAACTTGGATGACTACAATACTACAGTTGTTTGTATGAACCAGTATCAAGAAGAGTTATATAACGTTACTAGGACAGGTTCGTCATCTCGGTCGCTCACAGTAAAAGCTAATAAAATTGATGAGGGTGATCAGATTGTATGTACTTTTACGAACACTCGTAAAACTGGAACAGTTATTGTCCATAAGGCGATCGATTCTACTTGGGGTGGAACAACCGACCCAAGCCAATTCAGCTTTACTGTGAACAACGGCACTCCTTCGCCTTTTGAGCAAGATGGCACAAACGAATTACAGCTACCTGTGGGCACTCATACTATCGCTGAAGTAGACGCTCCTGGTTACACTACGACTACAGATAACTGTGAGAATATTGAAGTTACCTATAATCAAACAGTGCACTGTTATATCACAAACACTGCTCGACCTGTGACGGTCAATGTAAATAAAATTGCTGTTAATGACGAGGGCGGAACAACACTCGCTGATGAATTCCAGCTTTATTTAGACGGTCAAGCGTTGACAGCAGGCACTGCTACAGTGCTTTCAACTAATGAAGATGCTACAATCTCAAGCCAAAACCAAAGTCAGGTTATCGCTGGTGTAGCGCATGAAGTGACCGAAGATGAAGTTGCTGGATACGATCTTGGTGGACCATATTGTTTCGTTGGCGGTCAGACGATTGCTCATCCATTTACAGTAGCACCCGGTACGACAGTTGTCTGTAACGTGTATAACTACGATAAGCCAGCAACACTTACCATCGTAAAAAATTTGATTCAAGATAATGGTGCGAAAGATTTGATTACGAGCTTTAGTTTCAAAGTTAATGATGGGAATTCTGTTTATTTTGATCAAAATGGTCAAGCATCAATGACAGTGCCTGCTGGCAATTACTCAGTTATCGAAAACGAATCGTCTGCGTATAAAACCACATATACAAACTGTATGGATATAAATCTCGCGAACGGCGATGAAGCAACTTGTTACATCACAAACGACGATTTACCAGCGTATCTCACACTAAAGAAAAAGGTAATCAACAATAACGGCGGGACATTAGGTCCTAATGATTTTCCATTGATTATCGACGGTGATAACTACTTTAATTACACTGCCAGTGGCATGCAGGTATTGCTTGATGCAGGTAATTACAATGTAGGCGAGCTACAGCAAGATGGGTATATAACTTACGGATGGGACTGGTGGAAAGGTGACTGTTCATTAACCGGCAAGATTACTGTTACAAATGGTGGCGAGTATGAATGTACGATCACAAACGACGACTTGCCTGGAAAAATCGTTGTACACAAAGAGGTTGTGAACGACAATGGCGGCAATAAACGAGCAAAAGACTTCTCATTTAAAGTAGACGGTGGTAGCTGGGAGCGATTTAACCACAGTGGCACAAATATCGTGTGGGTTGATGCTGGTTGGCACAATGTCTACGAAAAAGAGAGCGATGAATATCGCACGTCCTATGATGGGTGTAAGAAAATATATGTAAAAAATGGCGAGACAAAACACTGTTACATCACGAATGACGATCGTGCTCCTGAAATAAAAGTAGTTAAAATCACTGATCCTTTGTGGCACACACAAGATTTCAATTTCGAGCTGTCTATTGATGGCGACTACTCAGTAGATTTCACGCTTGATTCGCATATATTTGATGACCAAACTCCAGTGTATTTTGAGACTGACCATTCTATGCCTTCTGGTTGGGTTAGTATCACAGAGGAAGAAGTTGATGGCTGGAGACTAGATAAAATCACATGTTACAAATACGGGTTTAGAGGACTTGATTATGTTGGGTATCCATTTAAGGCAAAAGTAGGAGAAAAATATATTTGTAAGGTCTTCAACTCACAAGATGGTGAGGTAGTTGTAACAAAGTTTAACGATCGTAACAAAAACGGTTACTTCGACGAAGACGAAGAAACGCTTGAGGGATGGGATATAACTGTGACTGGTGGTGTGTCGTGTGATGTTCCGACGGATGCATTCAGCACTGTAGAGTTTCAAAGTGTTGCAGTACAAGAGTATACCGATAATGAAGAGTGCGTAGATACCCAAACAACGCGTGAACTGACGACTGACGAAAACGGTCAAGCAGTTTTCGGAGGTTTGGACGAAGGAATCTATACAGTTGATGAGGTGCTCCAAGATGGCTGGGAGCAAACGGCTGTTTACTGTGAAGGAAGACTGTACCTAGGAGATGAGATTAGCTATAGTGCTCGAAGTTTTGAACAGCAGCAAGAAGACAATCAAGTATATGTCACCTCTGGAAAGACGAAGTACTGCTATGTTGGCAACTATCAAACTCCAATGATTGAAGCAGTGTTCACATCTGTTTGTCGAGACAACTTCCCATATATACAATGGAGTGTCACTCCTACAGGTGTTATGCCTACAGAGTTCACATTTGATTGGGTTACGGTCGACGGGAATGATAACTCTGACCCAGCTGGCGTCATCGTAAAGACACAAACAGTGGATTCTTCAGAAAGCTCATTCAACGCAGCGACAAATACATACTCAGGAGAACTTCTATGGCCAGGAGCAGATATAGCAACGCCTGATTGGCCAGGATGGTCACTTGAAAATGGCGTGTGGGTGCTCGACCCAAGTGATGAAGGTGGCAACCTACGCCCAGAAGCAGAAGTAAGAGTAACCGTTAACCCAACTGACTCGGCAGTGGTACTATATCCAAGCGCAACCTCTGACTGTGCGCCACCAAGCGGAGGTTCTGTATTAGGAGCGTCAACAACCAGAGAGCTTGAAGAGACTGGATCTAGCCCATTGATTTCAGTGTTAGTAGGTCTTACTTTACTCGGTTTAGCTGTAGCGACACATAAAGTTGCTAAAGAGCAATAAAATACTGTAAACTACGCTTAAGGTAAATAGGGTGGACTAAATAAAGAGAGGGTACCCTATGGAATTTCTAAAAAATAATTTACGAGGAATCGTAATCTCACTGCTCGTTGCAGGCGCTATTATTGGTATAGCGAGCATTTCTAGTGATGATACATCTGACAACTCGAATGAGACAGAGTCATCTCAGACTGAACAAACTCAAGACGAGGCACAAAAAGAAGAGTCCGCTGTAGATTCAGAAGGACAAGCTGATGAAAACGACGAGGAAGGCTCATCGGATGAAACAACGGCACCGACGGTCGAGTCAAACGATGACGGCTTTGAATCTCAGACTGTCGAGGGCGACAACCAGACAGTTGTCGTGAGACGAATGGTTGAATCGTATTTAAGAGAAGCTGACACAGAACTATCCGCTGAACAAAAGCTATATGTTGAAACAAATCTTGTAAATGATTTGGGTCGCACTGATTTTGTTGCTGTTGGTCAAAACATAGCATTGGCTGAATCGAAGGTTGCAGAGCGTGTAGAAGAAGCCAAGAACTTGTCCGAAGCTGCTATCGCTCGATGGTCTGCATATCTCTAGGGAATTAAGATCTAACCTTCCATAATATTTGTTTTGTCATAAGTGTGAAGCTTGCTCTATAATGAACTATATACACTCATGAAGAGCAAGATAACAAAAGACGAAATAATTGCGTTGGCTAAGTTAACGAAGCTTCGGCTTAGTGATGATGAAGTTGAGCAGTACACAAACGAAATATCTGAGTTGCTTACCTACTTTGAACAACTTGATAAGCTAGACCTTAAAGACGTAGAGCCTACAATATCGGTTGGAGCGACGCATTCAGTAACACGTGCTGATGAGGTTAGAGAGCAAGTTACAACACCCGATGAATTAATGAATCTGCCTCCGAAAAAGCAAGATGATTTTGTGCAAGTAGAGAGGATGATTTAAAACTATGTCACAATCATCAGTTGCTGTCTTTTCATGGCCAAAAATAAATGATATCGCACTTTCAGTAGCAGATGGATCGATGACTGCAGTAGCGAATGTTGAGAAGGCATTGTCGCTGATACGTGAGTACGATAATACATATCACGCGATCTTATCTACATGTGAGGAACTGGCATTAGAGAAAGCTAAGAAGATAGATGACATGGTCGCGTCTGGTGAGTGGAATGCCGAAGAGTACCCGCTACTTGGTGTACCGTTTATCGCAAAAGACAACTTACTGGTCAAAGGTACAGAGACGACTGCAGCGAGTAATATGCTTAAAGGTTTTGTTGCTCCCTACACTGCAACTGCTGTACAAAGATTAGAGAACGCGGGAGCGATTTGTGTCGGCAAGGCGAACTTGGACGCATTTGCGCATGGCGGATCGACTGAAAATAGCGACTTTGGAGTAACGAAAAATCCTCATGATACAGGTCGTGTACCTGGAGGTAGTAGTGGAGGGTCGGCTGCAGCAATGGCGTTGGGATACACGCCATTCACGCTAGGTACAGATACTGGAGGTTCAATCCGTCAGCCAGCTAGTTTTTGTGGTGTAGTCGGTTTCAAGCCAACCTACGGCAGGGTGTCGCGCTCTGGTGCAGTCGCGATGGCGAGTAGCACGGACGTGATAGGACCGATTACATCGAATACTGAAGATACAGCGCTCATTATGTCGGTTATGTCAGGAAAAGATGAGCTCGATTCAACGACTATTGATTCAGATCCAAATGAGTTTAGAAATGTGTCAGATAAAAAGAGCGTTACAGTAGGTGTAGTTAAAGAGCTGTTAAGTGACGCAGTAGCACCAGAAATACGCGAAGAAGTTGAAGCGGCCGCCCAAGCATATAGAGACAATGGACATAAGGTTGTAGAAGTAAGCATACCGACTATCGACGTTGCTCTAGCGACATATTATGTTCTCGTTCCGGCAGAATTATCGAGCAACTTATCAAGACATGATGGACAGAGGTATCAATACTCTGCGGACGATACAGCCACTCTTGAGGAGTCTTACGAAAAATCTCGCACTAGTGGATTTGGTCGAGAAGCTAAGCGTAGAATAATGCTCGGTACATATGTGCTAAGCTCTGGATTTTATGACGCATATTATAAAAAAGCCCAAAAAGCGCGTACAAAACTAATCTCGGAATTTAACAAAGCATTCGAAACATGTGATGTACTACTTGGTCCAACTACACCATCTGTGGCTTTCAAGATTGGGGAGCTCACAGATGATCCGATACAGATGTATGCTCAGGACATCATGACGGTAAGTGTAAATCTAGCTGGATTACCTGCTATATCGATGCCCGTTGTACGTAATAGTTCTATGCCAATCGGTGTGCAGATAATCGGCCAACACAAAAAAGACGCTCAGGTACTTGAAGTCGCATCACTCTTAGAGGGACGAGAATCATGAATATAGAATTAATAGTCGCGCTAGTAGGCGGATTTTTGTTCTTATCAGGACTGCTAATCTTGGCGTACAAAAAAGTGCCGAAAAGAGTTCGAATGCACAAAAATGTCGCACAATGGCGCTCAATCCAGCAGTTGCTCGCAGACCAACGTACGTGGCCAGATGCGGTAGTGCAGGCAGATGTTCTGTTAGACAAAACGATGAAAAATAAACGCTGCGATGGTAAGACGACTGGTGAGCGAATGGTCTCATGTCAGAATAAATTTTCTAATAACGATGCGCTGTGGCGTGCTCATAAACTTGCGAATAAAGTGCGTGAAGGTAAAGAGCAGGTTGAGATTAAGGAAAATGAAATGAAGTCAACCATGCTTGCGTTTGGACAGGGCATGAAAGACCTAGGAGCACTATGAGTGATATTAAGAAATACATAGTGAACGGCTATTATCCGACGATCGGTATCGAATGTCATGTTCAGCTTAAAACGAAGACAAAGCTATTCGCGAGTGTGAGTAACGAAGCTCGCGAAGCTGCTCAAAATACCCTCGTGAGTCATATTTGCTTCGGACTTCCAGGAGCATTACCTGTACTAAACGAAAAGGCAGTTACGCTCGCAGCAAAAGCAGCGTTTGCGCTTGGGACTGAACCACAGACATATTCTAAGTTCGACAGGAAGCATTATTTTTATCCGGATTTGCCCAAGGGTTATCAGATTAGTCAGTTTGAGGAGCCGATAATTCTAGGAGGTGAGATAACTATTTACCTCGAAAACGGTGATCGGAAGGTTATCAATATCACTCGTGCGCACATGGAAGAAGATGCTGGTAAATCAACACATCCAGCTGGGAGGGATTACTCACTTGTAGATCTTAACCGCGCAGGTACGCCACTCTTAGAAATCGTGTCCGAACCAGAAATCCACTCAGCAGAAGAAGCAAAAGCCTATGCAAAAGAGCTGTGGTTACGTATGAAATATGCAGGTGTAAGCGACGTAGACTTGTACCACGGTAATATGCGGTTTGACGTTAATGTCAGTGTTTCCAAAGATCCTTCAAAGCTTGGGATTCGCTCAGAGACCAAGAACTTAAATAGTTTCAGGTCTGTAGAACGGGCAGTCGAATATGAGATTAAACGACAAATAGAGTTGCTCGAGTCAGGTGGAGAAGTCGTGCAAGAAACACGTGGATGGCTCGATGATTTTCAGAAAACTGTTTCACAGCGCACAAAAGAGAACGCGCATGATTATAGGTACTTCCCGGATCCTGACTTGCCTCCGATAATTCTAAGTAAAGAATATGTTGAAACGATTAGGTCGTCGATGGGTGCACTGCCTCAAGAGTGGCGAGAGTCGCTTGAAGAAAAAGGACTTGCAACGCAGACAATCGAAGAGCTTCTACTTGCAGAAGTTGAGTTTGATGAGCTACATTTTCTCGATGTATTTACAGCGATTGATGATGAAAAACGAGCTAAGAACTTCGCTAACTGGGTCTTGAACATTTTCGTACCGAGGCAACGCGATAAAGCAGATATTGTATGTGATGTCGAACGAATGAAGAGTATTGAAGCGGCAGTTTATGCGCTTCTAAGTGGCGGAAAGCTTAGCTCGAATGCCGCTAAAGAGCTACTAGAAATACTCGCAACAGAAGAAAAACTTCCTACAGATATCGAACAGTTTGCTGAAGAAAAAGGGTTGATTCAGATGAATGATAGTGGTGAGCTTGAAAAGATAGTCGACGAGGTTATCGAGTCAAATCCCAAGCCTGTTGAAGATGTGCGTAATGGCGAAATGAAAGCGATCGGCTTCTTAGTCGGTCAGGTGATGCAAAAAAGTCAGGGTAAGGCTAACCCTGCTGAAGCGAAAAAACTTCTCCAGAGCAAGTTAAGTTAATCAGAAACGAGGGCGCAATGGGTGAGCGTAAACCTACCAAAATTAAAAAAGCAGTAATAGCTGCAGCTGGTATGGGTACACGGTTTTTGCCCCAGACGAAGGCGATGCCAAAAGAGATGCTACCAGTTATTGATAAACCGGTGATTCAGTATGTTGTAGAAGGACTTGTTGCGTCTGGAGTAGAGCAAATTATCATTGTGACGGGGTCGACGAAACGTGCGATTGAAGATCATTTTGACAGAAACGTAGAATTAGAAGAGGCGTTAGAAACAAAGGGTAAACACGAAGCTGCGAAGAAAATCCGTCGCGTCGGCGACATGGCAAATTTTATTTATATAAGACAAAAAGGCACTCCAGCTGGAAACCTAAGACCAGTGTTAAATGCAGCCCCACTCCTTGGGGATGAACCGTTTTACTACTTTTTTGCCGATGATTTTTTCATGGATGAGACACCGACCCCGGCACAACTTCTCGAGGTCTACAACAAAACGGGCACTTCTGTAGTCGCACTAGAAAAAGTAGCTAACGAGAATGTGAGTTTGTATGGAATTGCAGATCCTATAGAAGAATTATCAGATGGTGTTTATTCTTTAAAATCAGTTGTTGAGAAGCCAGCTCCAGAGGACGCTCCATCGCTGCTTGCAGTTGGAAGCGGATATTTGTTAACGCCAGAGATACTTC
>JAUIBQ010000007.1 GCA_030427445.1 bacterium
TGATGTAAGTTGTTTTTCTGTCGGTACAGATGACACAATTACTATAGATAAAGTTGACTCAAGCGAAGAAGATAATAGTTGTAAAAATTCTAGTCTCTACCAAGTCGATACAAAAATAGTTAATAGCCAAGCAGAAGTGAATGTCGTATGGGAGCGTTTGGGAGCGGGGTTAGGTCCGGATGGCAACCCTCAACAAGATTCATTAACTTTGTACTACAGGTTCGGTAATTAATGATGAAGCACCTGAAACGACAACATGGATTTACGATTATTGAATTAATGATTGCTACTACGATTTTCTCTTTGGTGTTAATGATTTCTCTTGGAGCAATCATGACGATCACAAGAATGTATTACCAAGGGACGTTGCAAGCAAAAACCCAGAACCGTGTGCGTGAAATAGTCGATGAAATAGCCGATGATATACGGTACTTGCCTGGTGAAGTCGTAGTCACTGAAGACCCTTCGGTTATTAGTGGAGCAATCGAAACAGGCGACGATGGTAGTGTCGGTTCAGTTGACCCTGAGGCTCCGGTAGATTATTTTGGGGAGCATTGTATCGGTGAGATTAGATATCGGTACTTACTTGGATTTAAGACTGTCACTAACGCAACACTCGCGTCTTCTGATCAAGATGCGCGAGATGCTAACGGTACTCTCGTGAGGGAACCGTCAGCAAACTGTGATGCTGCTGATCTTAATGATACTGATAGGACGACTTTGGCGGAAAGCATTGTCACAGATGACTCGTTAACATCAATGCTCGATGAAAATATGAGACTACTTGAATTTGCGATAAATCGCTCATCTAGCATAGACTCAAACAGATACACAGTCGCAGTTACAGTTGCATACGGCGACGACGATCTTATCGATTTCGTAGACGGGAACTTTATATGTAAGCCAGACAACATAGCGCGTGCTTACTGTGCGGTTTCGAGACTTGAGGTTGATGTAACGAAGCGCTTGGAAACATCAGGAACATAAGCGTGATAAAATTAAGTACAATGAGCAGTAAACGAACGCTAAAAGAACAAGGTTTTGTTTCAATAATTGTTGCAGCAACGATTATGATTCTCTTGTCTCTGATAACTATCGGGTTTACACGTCTCATGCAGAGAGAACAGCGTGAAGCTCTCGACAGGCAGCTGACTCGACAAGCTACTTACGCAGCAGAAAGTGGCATAAATACTATCTGGGAGTATATCTTAGATGAGTCGGTTCAAGAACAGAAGACGGAATGCTCACATGATCAGAATCCTTTTCATATTGACGACACAACATTTATCACGTCAAATGGTGTAGAGGCAGTGCCGTATTTTGACGAGGCAGACGATACTGCGTCGATCCAGATCACGTGCGCGCTATATGACAAAAACCCACAGTCGCTGACATATACACTTGGTAAAAATGAGGATGTCGTAACGCCATTTGAGGATAAAGATGGTACGCCTATCGATTCAATAACTGTTTCTTGGAATAGCCAGGTTGGCAATACTGCTGTTCATGGTTCGTGCGGAGACGGAGACGATTTCGAGTTTCCTGCATCGATGGATGACAATATACCGGTGTTGCGACTCGACTTATATAACACCTCTAATCTAGATCGTACGTCTATTGCAAATAATTCATATTTTATGTACTTAATCCCATGTGACTCAGTTTCTGGTACAAATGGGGTGGATTTAGAACAAGATCAGCGTTCGATTTATAAACTACCAGTGAATTGTGATGGAGGAGAGTGTACATTTAGTTTTAATTTATCTGACTTTGTAACCGACAGGACATCCTTCTTTGTGCGGCAGAAATTGCTTTACGGTGCAGGACGCGTTACATATACAGCTATAGATGAAAATAGAGAGCCAGTTGAGTTTAAGGATTCGCAATCAGTTATCGACGTTACTGCACGCGCGTCTGATGTGGTAAGAAGATTGCTTGTGCATGTGCCATACGGAGCAACAGACCCTGTACCAGCAGGAGTAGCAACGGTAGAAGAGGGCTACACAGGAGCAAACAACAGTGGTTTTTGTAAGGATATTACAGTCATCGATGATGGTCCAGCCTCTGGGTATAAAATCGAAAATAATTGTTTAGACTAAAATTAATCTTCTTTATTTGAGCTGTGGAATTTTTCATGGACGGCTTTGAGGTGTGGGTCGGTAACGTGCGTGTAGATCTGCGTTGTTGAGATGTTGCTATGTCCAAGCAGAGCTTGGACAGAGCGCAGGTCGGCACCATTCATCAACAAGTCTGTTGCGAAGCTGTGCCGGAGTGTGTGAGGACTGACTTTTTTAGTAATCCCTGCAAGCAGCGCATATTTACTTATCATGCGTTGTACACTACGTGCTGAGAGGCGCATATGGTCACCACTTTGTTTTACTTCTTTCTGTCCTGAGTAACGGATAAACAGAGGGATGTTGTTGTCATTTCTTCTCTGAAGGTATTTATCAACCCACCAGGCGGCATTTTCTGAGATAAATATTGGTCGATCCTTTTGTCCTTTACCACGAACCATGAACTCTCGGCGTTTAAGGTTAATGTCCGTTTGGTTGAGAGCTACGAGCTCGGAGACACGCAAGCCTGAGCTAAACAGAAGCTCGAGGATTGCTCGATCACGGATACCTTGTTCGCTAGCCAAATCTGGTGCTTGAAACAAATTCTCAAGTTCTTGAGATTGTAAGAAAGTTACTTGTTTACGTTTTGATTTAGCGAGCTCAATCTTATCGGCGGGCATACAGGGTATATCGCGCTTCGCGCAGTATTTTAGGAAACTTCGTAGCGCGATAAGGTGATAGTTTTGAGTATTTTTCTTTATATCATCACCGCTGTTGCTTGGCAGTCGGTTAAGCCATAATCGCCATTTGCGCACTAACTCTTGATCGATATCATTGATAGAAATATCGCCAGCGAAGTCGATCAAGCGCGTGAGATAGTGGTCGTAATTCACGACTGTTTTTAGCGAGCGACCTTGTTCGATTTCTAAATGCTCGAGAAAGTCAGTTTTTGCTTTTGCAAATTTCATGTATGAATGTAGTATAGCATAAGAATTTTATTGTGCGACGCGGCATACAATCTGCTTTTTTAAGCATTCTACATCTGTTACACTAGAGTAAATAACGTATTCAATACATAAGGAGATTTATGGAACGTACCTTAATAATTATTAAACCTGATGCATTACAACGTGGGCTAATGGGGGAGATAATGACACGTTTTGAAAAAGTAGGGCTCAAAATAGTAGCCGCAAAAATGCTCCAGCCAGATGTAAATCACTACATGCACCATTATGAAGATATTAGTAAGATGATAACTCGTCGCGGACAAAAAGCTTTTGATGTGACTATGGAAATGATGCAGCAAGGACCAGTAATTGCATATATCCTCGAAGGTGTCGGGTCGGTTGGTTTAGTTCGAAAGATGGTGGGCGCTACAGAACCGAAAGAAGCACTTCCTGGCACAATTCGCGGCGATTACGCACATGTGAGTTTTGAACACGCCGACAATGAGGATGTTGGAATTCCAAACCTAATTCATGCATCTGGAGATCCTGAAGAAGCAGAGCAAGAAATAGCCCACTGGTTCTCTGAAACTGAAATATACGACTACGACCCAGTCCACAGTAAGTACACTCAGCCAAAGAAAACTAAGTAAATTCCACGCCGTTTGGTATTTTAACTCCTTATAGTTTCACACCATTTGATATATTCGATATCATGGTGCCCTGGCCAGGAAGTTTCCCATCCGCCTGTTACTTTTGTGAAGGCAAAAGAGGGGATGAGCGAACCTGGACGGTTCAAGCTCACTGTGTGAAGCTACCAAATGCTAACGCATGACACGTCCTGCGCAACCATTTGGTGCCCTCGCCGGGAATCGAACCTGGATCTAATCTTTAGGAGAGACTTGTTCTATCCGTTGAACTACGAGGGCAACTCATATAATTTACAACCATTCACTACTCTTTGTAAACTGTTTACGGTAAAATAGAGACTCAGATGGCAAGTATATATAAAGATCTCTACGATGATGAAGAGATTCAGATGATGTTTCGTAAACACCCGGTCGTGATGCGAAAGGGGCTTATCCTCTTCATGTTTACATTGCTTCTTGGCATGGTGCCTTCGCTTATTGAGCCCCGCATGGACTACTTTTATTACGGTTTGGCAGGTGGATTTCTACTAGGAGTAATTGTCATGCTGCCATCGTGGATTTACTGGTACTTCAGTGTCTATATCGTGACTGACCAGCGGTTTATCCAGGTAACGCAACGAGGGTTTTTTAAACGAAGTTTTGCCGACATTGGTATTCATCAAATACAATCGATTAATTATCACATCATGGGACTACAGGAAACAGTGCTTAAGTTTGGTACAATTGTTGTACAAACATATTTAGGCGACAATACGATTTATGATGTACACCACCCAGAGAAAGTCGCTAAAGAATTAAACCAAGTGTTGCGAGAATTCGGATCAGTTACACAAACTCCAGATGACGCATCAACAAAAGCGAGCCACGAAAGATGAAAAAGCACAAAGAGAAACTAAAATCAGCGGTCAATAAGGCTACTGAAAAAGTCCCAGAGCAGTTCAATAAGCTTCAGAAGCGTCCAACTATAGACGAAACGACGAAAGTTCCACGTATCACAACACAGAATGTCGCAGAACATCGCGAAGACGTGCTAAAAGGTGCTCGTAAGTTTATTTTGCCTTTGCAGACATCAAAAAATCGTATCGTCGCTATCAGTATTGGTGTATTTTTGCTTGCTATTTTGATTTTTGCTATCACAACAGTAACGTTACTCTACAGGTCACAAAGTACATCGCAACCTATGTATCAGTTGACCCGTGTGATCCCGTATCCTGTTGCGCGAATCGGATCGACATTTGTGGCGTATGAAAACTATTTGTTTGAACTACGACACTATATTCATTACTACGAGAACCAGCAAGAGCTAAGCTTTGAAAGCGAAGCCGGGCAGGACCAGCTAAATGACTATAAGAAGCGAGCACTCGACAAAGTTGTGAACGATGCATATGTGAAAGACATAGCAGATGAGAACAATATATCTGTTTCAGAGGCTGAGATAGACGAGCAGATACGAATAGCTCGTGAGCAGAACAGACTTGGTAGCTCCGACCAGGTATTTGAAGACGTGTTACGTGATTTTTGGGACTGGTCAGTGAATGATTTCAGAAGAAGTTTGCGCTCAGAGCTACTACTACAAAAAGTATTAAAACAACAAGATGTTGAAGCTCGTGACAACATAGTTGAAATCAAAGCAAGACTGCAGGGCGGTGAAGACTTTGCTGAGTTAGCACGGGAGTTTTCTCAAGATATCATCACAAGTGAGGATGGTGGTGATTTTGGGTTCGTAGATAAGTCCTCAAGAACCGTGTCTCAAAAAGCCGTTGATACACTGTATTCTCTAGAGCTCAACGAAGTTTCAGAAGAGATAATCGTGCCGTATGGTACGGGATATGCACTTTCAATTATTAAGTTTACTGAAGAAAAGGGTGACGAGCGTAGAGGTTCGCACATCATTGTCCCTCTTCAGTCAGTTGATGAGATGCTGAACGACATTAAAGCCGAGCAGCCATATAGGCTCTACATCACGCGTCCAGAATAAGACGCCTAACTTCTTGAAATATGAGCTACTAAATGCTATTATTATCCGAGTTAATTTACAAATTTGTAGATTGAGGTCCAGGTGCGCACTGTAACCAAACGCGCTTGGATGAAAAATCTAATTTATCGTAGAGAAACGGACCGAGATGTACAAAAGTACTTCGAAGGGAGTATCGCAGACGAAAATTTGATTTTACGCCAATACTCTTACTTAAGCAAACGGGCTTTGCTTGGTTGATAAGGAAGAGGGCGCGATGGTTACAGCGCGGGCTCGTGGTGTAGTGGCCTAACATGCCTCCCTGTCACGGAGGAGATCGCCGGTTCAAATCCGGTCGGGCCCGCCAAGATAAAAGTCTCATGCATAGCATGGGGCTTTTTTCTTGGGCAGACTTTGTCTGCATTTGAACAGCAGGTTCAGACACTAGTCACAACCCCCTAGCGTAAGTGAGTGGTTGGATTAGAGTTTATTCTTCCGGTCGGGCCCGCATTACTGTCTACAAAATAACGAAATGCCATCCAATATTTTCTTCAACTTCTTAGGGTAATTGCTCTGTTTTCTTTTCTTCAATGGTGTATTTCACGCACAAATTTACAACAGTCTAAGGTGTTAGTGCAGTATAGGTGGAGACAACTACCTCTGTTAAATGTTGTTAATGCTACATTTTAGAGTCCAAAAAGATAGTTTATGCTGTTGGAGCTAAAGGAGATACAGTATGGAAAACATAAGAGAATGTAATCGTTTTGAAAGAGACCAGGTGCAGGCTAGGATAGATGGAATCCTATCAATTGAAGAAGAAGTAGTGTGGCTGGAACAGGCGCTATATGATTTTAAGTTACTGAAGCACGAGCGGGATATCGAGTTAGGAAGAGAGTCTCAAGAGCCATCTAAGCCGACTAGCTTGCGTAACTTCGGGCAGGAAGTAGCAGTTCGAGGAAAGGAACAATATGAGGACCTCATACCAGAACTATTAACGTTTGGAGAAGAGGGTAGTGTATCTCGAAGAGAAGAAGATTCAGATGATGGAATAGGTTTTGAATCAAATGCTACATTTTCTTATGAATACCACGAAGGATTGTTATGTATTTCTTCGATCGATAACTATAGACAGTTTGGTTGGAGTGGAGACAGGACTACAGTGATACGTAAGGACATGATAGTGTCTGTAGACGCTGCTTTCCCATTAGTATCTCGCGATGCACACCCTAGTTCACTAGCCCATTTTGACAAAGGTCACTGGATGAGCGCAGTCGAAAGCGTAGAGAAACTTATTAAAGCATTGCGATGGAGACAGTGCATCCAGACAGCACATGAACTTCTAGAACAATATGGCTACATCCATGTCTTAGAAAAGGAAGGAGCGGGGCGCAACAAAGATGTAAAAGTAGTAAAAACCGAAACGGATTCTGAAGTATGGTCTTTACAACAAGGTGATACGTTTCAATCGTATAACGAAACAGAGAGGTGTGGCCATGCCCCGTTATATGTATCGTACAAAAACAAGGTTGTTGACCAGGAATTTAGAATAAGTTTGGAGGAGGACAATATCAGACCCTATGTGTGGCGCGATAAGGGTTTTGATAGATCATTACTGTACAAAAATCATTTAGATTACATCGAGAATGTCCTTGAAAATATTGTTCAAGGTAAAAAATGAAGTTATAGTGTCTCTATGAAAAATATAGTTTTTATAACTGGCAACAATGGTAAGTTCAAAGAAGCAGGGCAACTTTTGGAAGGCCTGCAAAGAGCAGATATCGATCTACCTGAAGAGCAATCGCTAGACCCAATGCTCGTGATAGAAAAGAAAGTGGATGCAGCAAAATCCAGTATAGAAGGGCCGTTTATCGTTGAAGATACTTCTCTTTATCTGGATGGTTTAAATGGATTTCCAGGTCCGCTTATAAAATGGATGCTGCAGGCAGTCGGTACCCAGGGGATTTATTCACTGTGTAATAAGCTGCAAAGCTATGGTGCTATCGCTAAAACTGTCGTTGGTTATTACGATCCTTCGGAAGATACGATACAGTTCTTCGAAGGTGAAATAGACGGTACTATCGTCCGTCCATCGGGTAATGAAGGTTTTGGGTGGGATGATATATTTAAGCCTAATGGTATAGATGAAACCTTCGCAGCTATGGGTGACGATTTTAAGCCAGAATTTAGTATGCGTACGCGAGCTTTTGAAAAACTGAATCAGTATCTACAGGATAAGGAGTAATATTATATTCATAGTATCTTAAGAAGCTAAGAATATTCTTCTTCAAACTTCTCAAGCCTGTTTAGTGGTTCTGCGGATGTATATAATCCAACTCATGAATTATTTTCGAGATGCACATAGCTTTACACCGATGGAGACACCACCGGGTGAAGCACCTGAGAGGCTCAGAGAAGAGTGGGTTGGGGTGCAGATGCCACTATCACCACGCGTAGTGTATTTAGATCATCCCAAAACTCATGCAGAAGGTATGCGTTCAGGGAGTGCAATGACTGAGACAAATATCGATTTTGTTCTCGTGAGTGTTGAGAATGCACTACAAGCATTACGAGAGCATGGAAAGGACGATGCCGCAGACGAATGGCAAGTCTTAGCACGCAGAAGATATGGGGCAACAAGTCACATCTCTAGTGCGTTGCGACGAAGAGCTGCTGCACGATCACCATTTTTGTTTTTAGTAACGTCTTCTGACTTGATAAATGGGCACATCACTCTTGATCAGATGAGAAATCACTCATCATCTAGATTATAAGCAACTGTACGCTTATGCTTGTGGTTTCATGAAGAAGGGAATACTATATTTTTTCAGTTATGGCAGAGCAGACCTCACTTGAAATCGAGCCTTATTTTCTTGATAGCATACAGCAATTAGAGTATGCAATGGAGGAGTATTTGCATTTTATTCATGAGCGAATGCCTCCGCTTGATCTGCGCTTAGACGAAGCGAATCTTCAAGATAGATTAGAGCGCATGTTTCGCGCGTCATTTCCGCAGTCAAATGGTTCTCCACTTGTACAATTCTTGCTTCTAGCATCAGGCATAAAAATTATGCGTGCTGACCTGGGAGACGTTGAACCGATAGTAGAGTCTGTAGATGCAATAGCCTTAGAACCTGCTAAATTTTACCCACCTAAAAAACATGTCGAAGTAAAGGAAGACCGAGTAGATTTCAGAGTTGGTCAGATATGGGACATCTTTAAAGACATTGTCCATAATATAGATTCTCTTGATAAATTAACCCAGACAGAGGAGATGACAGAATTTGACTGGCATATTCTAGAAATTTATTCATCTTTAGGAATGCAACATTTTGTTCTTGGCTCAGA
This sequence comes from bacterium, assembly GCA_030427445.1. Lineage (GTDB taxonomy): Bacteria > Patescibacteriota > Saccharimonadia > Saccharimonadales > SZUA-47 > JAUIBQ01. Next base: position 8,948 of record JAUIBQ010000007.1, read on the forward strand.
GATGTGTGCCCAAGACCTGCACTGGCTTGAGAAAGGCAGACCAGGTAGGGAGAACGAACGTGCTAAATACCTGAGCTATTTCAGAAATTACATACTCGGCTTGAAGCATACTGGTAGTCCAGAACTTGATGTGGCCAACCGGCTCACTAGAGAGACAGTAATATATACATTAGAGCCTGATACTCCTTTGCCAAACGCCTATACAAAAAATCTTTTTTATATCCCATATATACAACTTGCGCAAAAGTGGGAAGCAATTCACAGTCGACAATTTGCTACGCCAGATATTGATGCATATTTGGGAAAAACAGTACTTGGTGCTGATGTGGAAGGCGATGACTGGCAATTACTGCCTACGCGCTAAAACTTCTCATGCTTGCAAGCAACTCTTTGGAGTAGTTTAATATCTGAAAAGGAGTTTAATTCTATGGCAGGAGAAAGAATTTCAGCAGATGAGCTGTTTGGACAAAATGAAGCGCTCATTGAAAGTATAGGGAGAGACGCTTTTCAATACGGTGAGAGGATGGGAAGGCAGAAAAGAGAAGAACTTGAAGCACATGTTGATTTGTTTCATGGTGGAGAAAGAGGGCTGGATGAGATTGCTGCCCGTTTTGCTTTAAAAGCTCAAGATCGCTTTAAAATCGGGGTAGAGCGTGGTGAGCACAATACACTTTATATGAACGATGCTGGATTTATAGCTTTGCTTGCTATGACTGCTGAATCTAGCCAAGGTAGACACTTCAGGTCAGTGTTTGAAGTTGATCAGCCAGAGCTTAATTATCCAGAAGTAGTTGATGTTACACATCCTTCGACGAATGACGCGAGTTTATTGGGGGTAAAATTTCCTAGCGGTAAAGTAGAGCTTAAGTTCGGCAGTGGCGCTAGTTTGACAGATATAAGAAATATTGCAGCAATTGATATGTGGCAGTCATCCGACTTATTCAGTCAACGAGTAGAGCAGGTGTTTCCATTCGGAAGAAAAGGAAGACTTTCGTTTGCACTTCACGAAGTGGTGCGGATTGAGACGACAGACGGTGATTTATGGCAGAACCCCCATTTCTCACCAGAAGGTCTTCGTCTTACTAAAAAGCCAGTGGATATATTCGGGCAAAGAGGGTAACATGCAGTTTGAACGAGCCAGATGGGACAGTAGGCGGGACGACGAAGACTTCGTAAGTATCGAGGTGAGCCCGTCATTAGAGGGTGGAATTTTCGTAGCGACTTTTCGTGGCGAGATGGCTGTAGGAACCAGTGCGATTATTCACGGACTTGATGAAGTGGAAGGTAGAGCTTTAGAGGCAGGCGATGTTGACACATTAGGGTATAGACTTAGGGAGCTTTCAGCAGGAGTATTTAGTTTATATAACTGCAAGGCATCAGTAGTTAACGGAAATCGATCAACACCATGTAGTGATGGCATATTGCGTGAATTTGCTCCTTTGAGTCGACGAAGGGCAGAAGTTAATAGCCCAAAAGGCTTAGAGCTACAAGAGCGCATAGCCACAGAAATCACTAGAGGCTATTAGAAAGTAATGTATTTGCCAGAAAATATGCAATCAGCTTCACCAGAAGACGTGAAGGGAGTTTTAGATGCTCTTGACGTACTTTTTATGGAAAACAAAGACAAAATTGATGAGTTAAATAGAGCACAAGAAGAAGAAATGCTTGCGGGTGATTCAGAGTATCGTGAGGTGATAGAACGACAAGCAAAATGGCATGGCATGACAGTAGAGCAAGTGATGGAAAAAACACGATCTATGCAAATGTATGAATTAGAGCCAGTAGATGAACTTTTGGGCTTTCGTGCAAGCAGATACCCTGAGCCTTTCATGTTTACACTAGGAATTGTTGCAAGACAATACGACTATGACAGCTATGACGGTGTACATATACATAGTTATCCCGAAACTGGTTTAAAGTTAGATTTCGGCTACGATATTCCTGGAGTGCATAGAGCTACAGTTGCAGATTGTGAAGAGCTAAAACGTCAGCTTGGAGCCACTTGGGTTATAGGACTTATTTAGGAAAGTGACGAACTCATATAGCGCAAAGAAGTATATTACGTAGCTGTATTCGTAATTTCTTAAGAAACTAAGAAATTAATCGAAATAGTGTAATTATTTAATGACCGCTTTTCGTGCGGAGACGCCCTATCTTTTGAGTCATCAAAAGATTGGATCAAAAATGACTCGCGACTAGCAAAACGTCTTTGCTCTGAAGTGCAGAAACAAACGTGCTTGTGGAACGCAAGCGACCCAAAAAGTTTTTTAGTTACTATTTTTGGGCTAGTCCTCAGCAACGATTCGTTCATTTCTGCACTCCATTGCAAGAGTTTTGCTAGAGCGAGGAACAACACGCATTATCTAAACCCCTCATGCTTGCAAAATTCACGAGTTGCTCTATACATATAGTAGATGAGATACGAAACAGGACTTATAGAAGATAAAGATTTGGCATGGGAAATGGCTCATGCAGAGCTACCATACAGAGAGCTTCAACTACTTGCTATTGGCCATGGTTTAGTAGAAATTGCTAAGCAGATGAATGGACATGCGAATTCCACATCAGCAAACGTAAGAAAAAAGTATCTTGCGCAGGTGAGGCGAGAAAGACATGAAGAAATCTGGAACGAATACAACGGTAGAGTTTGCACGGAAGAAGACTTTAGAAGACTATCTAAAAGAGGTGGTGGCATGGCTTGGGCGAGCTTAGTTGCCAAGTTGCAGAGTGAAGAGGCTGAGCAAATGCCAATAAGACTAGTACCAATAGTTGAGGATGAGTTTGCCATAGTTGGGGATTTTGCAACGGCTGCGTGGGGCATGAGAAATGTTCGCATGGGACAAATCCTCGGCCAGTTCAACACTCAACTTGAAGAATACCAAACACAAATAAAACAGCCCTAAGGCATCCTTTCTTCTGAAAACCTAGTACTTAAAAACCCGCGAGAACCATACAAAACCTCTCATGCTTGCGACAATAGGGATTTGGTATGATTAGACCATGAGCCCAAAGGACATAGCCACAAAAATCAAGCAGACTAACTTTAATAGTAACCCTGTAATTATTGCGATTGATAGCTTCGGCGGTGCAGGTAAATCTACTCTAGCCAAAGCGTTAAAAAACGAACTTACATCTGCTGCGATTGTTGAAGTCGACGATTTTTATTTGTTTGGAGTGAGTAGCGATGCTGATAAAACAAACTTCGACAGAGCTAGACTTGTGGATCAAGTTTTACAACCGTTACGACAAGGGCGTAAGGCGTCATACCAGAGATCAATCGACGAGAATAACCATCTCAGCGATTTTATTGATGTGCCGAAAGTTGATTATGTAATTCTTGAAGGTGTGTCTAGTTTTCACCCAGACATCGCCGAGTACGTCGACTACAGAGTGTGGATTGAGATATCTGCAGAAGAAGCACAGAGACGAATGAGCGAGAGGGACAAAAGTGAAGGCCAGGATCACGGCGATGAGTTTTGGAGCCACCATACAAACAGTTACCAGGCCTATAAAGACCTACACCACCCAGAATCCAAAGCAGACATCATCCTCAACCACGCACAATAGGCAGTTAGAACTAGCTCCCATCCAACCACAACGATACTATGCTATAGCTAGATGAATATTCTTTGTATTCTTTAGGTTTATTTTTTATACATTTAATGCTTATAAAATTTAAAGATTAGCGTTATACAAATAAGGTAACATGAATAACACTTATAATATTACGTCATTCTGGTTATTAGTTTTGGCTTCACTAATAAACGTTAGTCATCATTTAATTCATCTTGGTTGGCAAGCTTGTAGCGTGTATTGCGTTTAGCCCCTGAAGTAGGTTGAATTTTGATAAGCAACCCTTGTGATGTCCATTTATTAAACATTGATGACATTTTATACGCCTGTATTACGCCCGACACAGCCCGAGCTTGTTTGTTATTGATATATTTATTTTTTAAGAGAAAGTCTCTGACTTTCTCCCATTCAGATAGTCTAACCTCATTAAATAGACCAACCTCAACGGAGTCGTCATAGGTTGGGTATGTCCAATATATTGGAGGATATAGGTTCGACGTCTGCATTTCATTTTGCATTGCCTTGACTCCTTCGTTTTGATCGAGATTAGGGGGTTGGGGAAATTCTCTTAGGTGTTTAACTATTAAGTCATTACGATAACCATCAGATCTGACTCTACCTATGTTGTTTTTCGTTATGTTGTATGGGAATAATCCTGGACTTTTTATTTCAATCCTGTCCTCGAAAATCTTTACCTCAATGTCTCTTTTTATATGGTAGTCTCGATGGATTACGGCATTAGTAATTGCTTCTTTCACTGCACGTTCTGGAATTTGATATTTTGTTATAAATCCAGACTGCAGTTCTATCCCTGATCTAAGCAGAGTCAAAACACGTTCATGAGCCTTTGCGATTAGATGTATAAGCGGTCCTTCTATGGTCTCAGGCTTTCCTACTAGATTTGGAACTTTTTGGTAGTCTTCAAATGTTCCGGTATACTGCAGTATCCTAATTGTGCACTTTGTTTCCATTAGGTTTGTGGGATGATCTGCAAATAAAAGAACTGCTGCTCTGGTGGGGAGTAGCTTGTTGGAGGAGTTTTTTCTTGCCAGTCCTGTCTTATACAATACGTCTTTGATATTGCTGCCTACTATATTTCTTCCTGTCTTCCAGTCATGGTATGTCAAAGTATCAAGTAGCTCGAAGTCAACTTTAACCAATTCTTTATCGGCTTTTTCAAAACCTTTTGCATAACTTAGCTTAATTACTTCTTGAGGGGTTAATCGTTTATTACCTTTTTGTAACCTTACGTATACATAGTTATTTATTGAATGGAAGCAATTTGTGGCCTTCGGGACTCTTATTATCGCTATTGTTTTTGCGCATTCTTTTTCCAAAATAAGTTGAGGCTTTGCAATATCGCTTAGGGGAGGCACTATGAGTTGAATTTTACGCATTAATTCGTCAAACAGTTCTTTATTAAGTTCTATGCCTGAAATTCTAGCTAAGTTTTTCTTTTTTGTTTTCTCTGGGTCGTCAATGCCTATCACTATTTGACCCCCGTCTGTATTTGCCATAGCAACAATGGTCTCAATTATTTTTGCTACGACTTTATCGCCTGCAAGTTCTTTGAATTCAATATTTTGAGTCTCTTCTGGGATATCAAGTAATAATTTTGTGATACTTAACATGGAGTCATTGTACAACATAGACTTCCGTTTCTTAGAAATTTATAAAAGTGTGTTTTCTCGGCATAAAACGGGAAAACCACGGTAGTAAGGCTGGCCTCTTGCGTTCCGAATTCGTGTTGCTTTTTCATGAGCAAGCAAGCTTGTATTGATTGTTATGAAAAATGCTGCCTGTCAGGCACGGACATCAGCGAGCCAGAGCTCAATCGCCGTTCTTCTCGCCCGTTGCGGGGTTTTTGCCTACTTTTGGATCTGTAGCTAAAAGTAGGTCTTGGGTGCAGGGACGAAGTCGCCCGCAAAATATTTTGCTATAATCAATCCATGGAAAGAAATACAGGTTCACTAGCAAGAGCAGCAATAGGACGTATCATTGGTTCGATATTACCGCGGGATGACGCATTCAGAGAAGAGTATGATCATAGCCATCTGCAAGAATATCACGGGCCAAGATACGATGATCCACAGCAACTTGCTGAGGTTAGACGACGTCTTGGTATGTCAGTACTGAAGCAAGAAGTTGAACAATCACCACTTCCAACTGAATAATCAAAAACCAAAATGGTGTTAATTCTTAGGAAGTTAACCAACTTATATAGTTGCCTAATATTGTATAATGTTATATAATTTATAGACATGAGTGAGCAAATATTACGGTCTAGGTCTGGTTTACAGCGTGGTGAAATGGCTATGTTTATTAGCGATGAAACAAGACGTCTATTCGGAGATGTAATGTATGAAGGAATTGAACTTCATCCATCGGCCAAAGATAGTGCTGATTCTTTGTCTGAAGTAGCACGTGACTTAACAAAAGTATTAGAACAAGCATCCAAAACCAGGCATCACCAGAAAGGCCGAGTAGTTACTGAAGGAGCTGAACTATATATGGGGTATTTATCTACAATTTCAGCTTCAGGAATCAGTGCACAGTTGAACGAAGGCCTTAGAACCGGCATAGCTTTTCCTAATAATTTAGCTCTTGCACTACTACATGCTTCCGAGGAAGGTCTGGGAATTGAGCAGGGTTCTCTGAAGTATCCAAGCCAAATATTAGGTAAGACCTGGTTTACAAGAATGTTGCTGGAGGCTAGTATTACAGCAAACGGACACTGGGGAGATCAATCAAGCAGGGTATTGAGCCATCCTGAGTATTCTTTTAGATTTATTCAAAATAGAACTAGCGTAGAAGAGCAGAATAATGTGTTTATACAGGCTGATGATCGTGTGGAGTTTAGCCCTCAGGTAAGAGGCCATCTCAAGAAATGGTATTCTAATCAACAACAAAAGGGCACAAGAAAAACCTCTGGATGCCCTGCAAGGCATAGAGAATTTCGAATCGGCGAAGGTCACCATGAGGCCTCACCAGATGGTCTTTCAGTAATTGAGCTATATGCAGACGCACTAAAACGTGCATATGACTACACACTTATGATTAATCGCATTAGACCTGGCGCTGAATAAACCAAAATGGTGTGAAATCCTAAGAAGTTAAAATATCAAACGGTGTGGAATTTTACATATCTGAATGGTCGTGTGATTCTTCATTCGAGTCCATCATATGCATCTCATCATGACCTTCTGCGTCGCTATCGTGAGTGACAGTCTGAGAAACTTCAATAACTTCACCGTCTACTGCGTACTCGCTATGGTCGTTGGCGTTTAGTGTAACTCTAAATTCTTTCGTGCCTTCAAACGAACCGTCCCAATGGAAGTAAGGTGAGTAGAGTCGAGCAACTTTTTCACCATCAACGTAGAGGTGTGCATGGCCTTCTCCAATAACATTTTCGCCATTAACACCTTCTGGAGTGAATACAAAATCGGTAGCAACAATCTTAATGTTGTAGCCTGATTTCGCATCCTCTGACACAACGAGCTCAACTTTTGGTGCTTGCTCGGCACTTACTTCGTACTTCTCAGAGTGGCTATGTGAGGTTTCTGATGAGGTAGCAGTGTCGGTACTGTTGCTGTCCTCTGATGATACTTGTGCGATACCAAACCCAAGGCCGATGCCGAGGAGAATTGATATAAGCATGATGATAAGTTTATCTTTTGATGATTCTTGAGTCGGTGTTGTTTGCTTCTTTTTTGTAGCCATTGGTTCCTCTTTGTAAATTGCTTGTGTTTATGAGAATAGTATAACTGAATCATTCGATGTTGTTATAATAGAATCAATAAAATGCCACCTTAGCTCAGTTGGTAGAGCGACACATTCGTAACGTGTAGGTCAGCAGTTCAATCCTGCTAGGTGGCTCCAACGCGAATATCGTATAACGGCTATTATGTGACCTTCCCAAGGTTGAGACGCGGGTTCGACTCCCGCTATTCGCACCACTAAAAGTTAATTCCAAACCTATAAATGATAGAATATTATAAACTTCTAAAAAAGAGAAAGTATTATGCCTGAAAGAGTTTATGTAGCATCAAGTTTTGAGCAGAAAGAAGATGTCCGAGTAATTCATAGAATGTTAATAGACGCAGGACATGAGATAACAGCGGATTGGACAACCCATAATGAAATAGCTTCGCTTGAGTCTGAACAAGAGCGAAAGAGTTTAAAACAGCAGTATGCAGTGGAAGATACTGAAGGCGTGAAATCGGCGACTGTTTATGCGTTACTTCTTGGTGAGAGAAAAAGTACTGGTGCACACATAGAATTAGGAATAGCGCTTGGTGCAAGCATTGGTAAAGTATGCTTAATCGGAAACCCAGATGAATCACAACTTTTTTATAGTCATCCAGCGATAACAGTTTTTCCTGACGTAAGTTCATTTATCGAATCACTTTAGAACTTTAACTAGTGGTGTACTTGCAGTAAAACCCCTGAAAAATCACGCCCACTCCTGTACAATGTAACCAGTAAAAATGAAATTTATACCAAAATCTTATTATCATAGTCGCACTGTTTTGGCGCTCTTGTCTGTGAATGCAGCGATGTTACTCTTGACTCTTTTTGTTACACTTCAGGTGGATGGTGAAAATGCACGGTCAGTTATCCAGTATCGAGCTGGGCTGCTCGACTCAATCACACGTGGTGAGACAACTTACCTTTACAACTTTGCTCTCTATGCAGTTATCGTGACACTTGTATCAGTAGTACTCAGTATCCGTCTTTACACGCACAGACATAGACTTGCAGTAAGCGTGCTTGGTGGTAACTTGCTACTTTTGCTACTCGCAGTAGTTGTGTTCAACGCATTGTCAGGAGTGCAGTAGATGGCAAAAAAGAATAAAAAAGATATCGAGACCTTTTCTCCTGATACGCCACCAGAGGATTTCGCATACGAAATACCGCTCAAAGAAGATCGAGGGCTACAGTGGCGAATCTTTGAGATGATTCCTGGGCTTACAAGTTGGAGTATCTTACTACTGCCGTTTATTTTAGCGATGTTTAATCAAGTATTAGCAGCAGCTGTGTTGATGATTGCATACCTCATGCTGTGGTTCGTGAAGGCAATCGCGCTTAACTTACGCGCAGTACAGGGCTATAAAAAGCTCAACGAACATCAGAAAGTTGATTGGCTTGAGCTGATGAGCGACCTGAAAAATAACGAGCTAGAAGGCTCTTTGCCTGATTGGCACTATGAAAACAAGAAGCGGGACTTAGACAATCCAAATGGTATTGAGCCTGACGAGATTTATCATGCAGTTATCATCGCGACGTGGAATGAAGCTCGAGAAATCTTGCAGCCAACGCTAGAGAACGTCAAAAACAGCCTGTATGAAAAGAGTAAAATGATTGTTCTTTTAGCGTATGAAGACAGGGGCGGTGAGGCAGTAGAAAAGCAAGCGAAGAAGCTGATGGCTGAGTATGAAGGCGTGTTTTATATATCTAAAGCGACGAAGCACATTGACCAGCCTGGTGAAGTAATCGGGAAGGGTGGCAACATCACTGCTGCTGGTCGCGAGCTACTAAAGATCGTTAAAAAAGAGGGGATAGACCCGAAAAATGTGCTCGTCACGACACTTGATTCTGACAATCGTCCACACGAGAAGTATTTCTCCAACCTTGCATATGTATACAGTGTTATTCATGATCCGAAGTACATGTCATTCCAGCCTTTACCGATGTTTACGAACAACATCTGGGACGCACCGGCACCGATGCGCGTTATCGCTACGGGTAACAGTTTTTGGATGTTGGTGCAAGGACTGCGTCAGCATATGTTGCGCAACTTTTCTGCTCACGCACAGCCACTTCATGGGCTGATCGAAACTGATTTTTGGACAGTGCGCTCAATCGTAGAAGACGGTCACCAGTTCTGGAGAAGCTATTTCGCGTTTCATGGAAAACACGAAGTGATTCCTATCTTCTTACCGATTTATCAAGACGCGGTGATGGCGAAAGGGTATGCTCGTACGATGAAAGCGCAATTTATCCAGCTCCGTCGCTGGGCATACGGTGCATCAGATATATCCTACGTTGCGAAGTTTGGGTTTTTTACTAAAAACATGATCCCGAAGCGTGATGTATGGTTTAAGTTTCTACGATTATTCGAAGGCCACGTCAGCTGGGCAACGTCACCATTAATTCTATTGTTCGGTGCTATCATCCCCTGGCTGTTTAACCAAGACAGCTTCTTAGCGAACCAGCTTCCGCAGCTTTCGAGCCGGATTCAAACTCTCGCGCTCGTCGGCATATTGGTTACGATGTTTATTAGTTTCAGAATCTTGCCCCCGAAGCCAGCAAGGTATAAGCGTCATCGAAGTGTTTTGATGGTCTTGCAGTGGGTGCTGTTGCCACTCACGACAATCGGGTTTAACTCAATGGCAGCAATCAACTCGCAGACAAGATTGCTATTTGGTCGTTACTTGGGCAAGTTCGACGTGACGGAAAAAGCCGTCGTCAAAGACTCGGGCGAGACAGTGACGTCACACGACTAAGATTTTAGCTGGTCGATGTTTAGCTCTTTGCCGCCGATGGCGCGGGCGAAGTAGCTATCGTGGGTGATGTAGAGGATTGCGCCTGTGTATGATTTTAGGTGGTTTTCCAGTTCTTCGATGCTCGGTAGGTCAAGGTGGTTCGTTGGCTCATCGAGTATTAGTAAGTTTGGTTTGCCAGCAAGCATGCGAATAAGCTGAAGTCGCGCTTTCTGCCCACCGCTCAGAGCTGAAACGAGTATGTTTCTATCTTCCTGCGGGTTGAACAAATAACTATCCATAGTGCGTAAAATTGCTTGCTCGCTGGCTGGCATGTCTTTGCTCATTAACACCTTCTCCAGTGCCTCAAATAGAGTGAGATCAAGCAGTTCTGAACCTATTTCTTGCTCATAGAGACTGAGTCGAAGAGCAGTGGAGTGGTCAATAATCCCGCTACCGATAAGTGTATCTGGTTTTTTGCCCTGTGCTGCGTCGACAATCGCTTTAACGAGAGTTGTTTTACCGGTTCCGTTACGGCCAATAACGTGGATTCGGTCTTGAGCTGAAAGGGCAAACGAGCACCCAGAAAAGAGTGGTTTGCCGTCGTAGCCAAGTGACAAGTCGTCAACTCTTAACAATGATGATGAGCCATGATCGGTCTTAGCGCTGGTGATTGATATGTTTTTGGCTTTGTATTTATGGTAGTTATCAGTGGCTTTTGTCGAGAGTTGCTTAGTTGATTCGCTGTCGATCCAAAAGCTTGGTTTGTGATGCTTTTTCATGATGTCGTCGAGCTCACGTTGTAGACGATCTCGCATCACGATCCACGGATTTTTACCAGCTTTGCCTTTGTAGCCAGGTGCTTTGGCTTTCGCATAGGCTATCTGTTCTTTAATGTTTTCGATGCGCTTTTCAGTGATTTCGAATTCGTTAATCGCGTTGGTAGTTTTGTGTGCGTTTTGTGACAGATACGCTTCATAGTTACCCTTATGCGAGTGTGCCTTTTTATCCTTCAACTCCACGATTCGGTCGACAACATCAAGCACGTCACGGTCGTGAGAGATTATTAAAACAGCACTTTTCGTGCTCTTGAGCCACGAGATAAATGCTGCTTTACCGACGTAGTCCATGTGGTTCGTTGGTTCATCTAGTAGTGCTAACTGTGGTTCAGCGATCTGCACAGCGATTAATTCTACAAAACGTTTCTGGCCACCACTTAGGGTAGAAAATGGCCGATTTAACAATTCGGGATCAAGCTGGTAAGCCGCAAAAAACTTAGAAAGTGAATTTTCGACGTTGTAGTACCCAAGGTTTGAAAACTCTTCGAGTGCGTTGCTGTACGTAGTCATTTTCTGCATGTTGTCGCCCATGTGTTCAGGATAGGTCGAGATGATGTGCCACAGTTTGGAGTATTTCGGGAGCTTCGTCGTGATGTGTTCAAGGCAGGTTCGATCATCATTGTGAAGATCAGTATGTTCCTGACTGCTTGCCATGACTGATGTACCTTTTGAGATATCGATTGAGCCATTCATGTCCGTATCAACACCTGTGAGCAAGTTCATGAGTGTTGTTTTGCCGGTACCATTACGACCTAGAAAGCCGACTTTTTCATCACGTGATACACGGAGCTCGAAATCTTTCAGCAAGAGTTTAGAGCCCATTGTTTTTTCATGTATCTGTACGTGAAGCATGCTCAGTAGTATATAACAGATGTCGATCGCGTGGCATCAATAAGCCACTGCTACTATCAATTACAGTAGATGTTAAGTAGTTTTATTTTTAAGCGAGACTTATTCTGCTGGAGCATTCTTGAAGGCTGCTCGTGCATTTCCTCGTAAATAAGAAAGTTCGGGTATAGTATGTGAATTATGGATAGAGTCACCAAAGGTATAGGCAGCTTGAATCATATGTTCTGCTAATAACGATCGGGTAGTAGACGAAAGCCCGCCTGTAAATGCTAGTTGTTGCATTTCGGAAAGTGGGTTTAAAGTTGTTTTGGGTTCCTCAACTCCTTGTATAACATAACTTGCAGTAACTATTGCGCTTGCTTGTCGCGCTAAAATTGTCCACTTTTCTTGCCTTACAGTTGGGAGCGTTATGGCACCTGACTCTAATCTATCAAGATACGCAGCAGGATTACGGAGTGTCCATTCTATCTCTCTCGGTAGAGTACCGTTAGGACCATGAGCATTATATACTCCGCTATTTAAGTTTCGTTGCCATAGCTCAGCAGCACCTCGTTGAGTGCGCTCAGTTTCTTTAATAGTCTCAATAAGATCTAAATCTTTTCTCATAAATATATTATAACAAATAACTATTAAATAGTCAATTTACTGATTGCTTGGCTTTATATACGGCGCTGGCTGTGCGGTCAAAACGGTATAAAACTTCTGCAGTGATGTTGATTAAGTACGTCGTCTCGATAATTGCTTCTTTTTGTGCTAATAGCCGTGTCAAAACAGTGTCTGTAAGCGCTGTAGCGTCGGTTAGAGCAGTTTTACGGTGTGATAATGAGTCTTTTATGCTTAGGAACAACATGTCTCGCGAGAACGCTTGTAAATGCTTATGACGAGTACGAACTTGATGGCTCGTACTGAGGTCGATGTACTCACGAGTCGTCCAGATATTCGCACAACGCTTGCATTGTCGTCGGCGCCAGACTTCCGGATATCTTTTACTAGGACGACTATTAGTGACTTTTGTGTCAGATTCGCAGTATGGACAAGTCATAAATTCAGTGTCGCACAATCTATAAAACATGTCAATATATTGACATCACTCTATTAAACCACACGGTGGATAAGTCTTGTAAAACCGTGGGAAAAGTAAAAACCCCGCGGCAACTACTGTTGCTACGGGGTCCGGTCGTCCACTCCATGGGGTTTTCAGCCCCTAACCGTTAAGACTCTTGACCAGTGTTACTGGCTTGCTTTGCGTGCCTGAGCTCGTGGTCGCTTGACTCGTCGCTTTGGCAGAGTTGCCTCTAACTCTTCATAAAAGAGTGCAAATGCATCAAGAGCATTGGTCGTTGTTTTCACACGTTTCCTCTCTTAACCTGCTTATGGTAACATATATGTGTAAATAAGTCAATATATTACCAATCTCGTATGCTATACTTACCTCTGTAAATGAGTGAAGTATTTAAGACAATAAACACATTTGGTGCTTACGGACGCAGTGGAGTACTTAAGACACGAGCAGGAGAGGTGAGGACGCCCACGTTTATGCCTGATGGTACTCGTGGAGCGGTGAAGTCTCTGACTCCTCAGCAAGTGATTGATACAGGCGTAGAAGTCGTGCTTTCCAACACCTATCATTTGCACTTAGCCCCTGGAGAAGCGGTGGTAAAAAAGCTGGGGGGGTTGCATGCTTTTGCCAATAGAAAAGGGCCGATGCTAACCGACTCTGGTGGGTTTCAGGTATTTTCACTCGGATCTCACGTAAAAGTTACTGAAGAAGGCGTTCATTTCTCTGACCCGAAAAATGGCGATAAACACTTCATAAGTCCAGAGAAATCTATGCAGATACAGCTGGATTTAGGCGCTGATATGATTGTCGCGTTTGATCATCTAATCGGACTTGATGAATCTGTCACTGATGAGATGGTGAAGCAGGCTTTTGATAGAACTCATCGGTGGTTGGAACGATGCATCGTCGAGTTTAAGCGACTCACCAAAGACATATCTAAGAGCGAGAGACCACTCCTTTTCGGTGTCTTACAAGGGGGCTTAGACTTAGAGCTACGTAAACAAAGCCTCGAAATTATTCAGAACAGTGAAGTTGATGGTATTGCGATCGGTGGTCTCAGCGTGGGCGAGACTCGCGAGGAGATGGAGACGGTACTAAAGGCATTAGCTCCGCACTATAGAGAGGATAAACCTCGGTTTCTACTTGGGGTTGGGACTCCTGAAGACCTGAAGATTGCAGTGGAGAACGGAATCGATATGTTGGACTGCGTATTGCCGACACGGAATGCACGCCACGCAACTGTATGGGGTAAGGGTTCAGAGAAGATTCATTTAACTAACGAGAAATTTGCTGAAGACAAGAGTGTCATCGATGAGACGTGCGATTGTTATACCTGCGCCGAGGGATTTTCTAGAGGATTTTTGCGACATCAGTTTAAAGTCGGCGAGCCACTCGCCGGTACATTGGCGAGCATTCATAATTTACGACATATGACTAGGCTGTGCGAGGGATACAGATAGTGTCCGAATCCAGGTATCTGGTTGTAGGAACGCCTGGTTCGGGCAAAACAACAGTTGCTAGATTATCGGCTGTGCATGATGACTCTATGTATGTGGAGCTTGATTCTCTGATTTGGGATGAGGACTGGAAAGAAGTTTCAGATGCAGAGCTTCAAAATAGATTATCCAGGTGTCTCAATGGTAAAGACAATTTTGTCGTAGAGGGTGTGTTAATTAATAAGCTTTCGGAAGAGTTTATGGAGTCATTAACAGACATCATCTATCTAGATGTGCCATTTATAAGAAGTTTTCCTGCTGCAATGAAGCGTAACTGGAAAAGACTAATTAGTCATGAGAAAATTTGCGGAAATAACTACGAAACGCCTCTATCTTTCATGTATACGAGTTTCGGACTAGTTTTTAAACACCTCTCAAGGAAACATAGGTTTAGAAAGCTATCAAAGAAATTTCCCAAAGCTAGCTTTCATAAGTTTACGAATATACGTGTTGCAAAGGAATGGATTGATAAATAAAAAAATCGATCCTTCTCCAGGATCGATGTACTGGTGGGTGATATAGGATTCGAACCTATCACCTCCACAACGTCAATGTGGCGCTCTAGCCAAATGAGCTAATCACCCGATAAGAACTTCATAGATTATACATCAACAGAGAGGAATGCTCCAGTAGTATATTTTCTATGCTATACACCATTTAGTACATATGCATTTCGTGGTATAAAAAAGCGTAAGAGTTATGCACAGGTGGGTAATGTGGAAAACTAAATTAAAAAGTACTAGCAATATAGTACTAATACATAGTAAGATAGGTCTACGTGGATTTTGGGAGTTGTTTTACAAAACAACTACAAACGTTAAAAGTAGTGGTATGCGAGAAACCACTACTTTTTAATTTCAGACATTAATATATGGTTCATTTTGCGCTCAAAACTGCGTCAAAAACACTCACCGTACAGATGTGTACGGCTCCTGTTTTGTGCTCGCCTTGAGGCTGCAAGCTGCACCATATCTTAAAGCCTGAAATATAGAATTTTAAGTAGCAATCAGTTATAATCTGAATCAGAAGTGTTGAGAGCGGCCTCACCAACCGCAGTAGCTTACTAGGGCAAGGTCAGAACACTAGCGAACGTGCTGACAAGAGTAAAAGTCGAGGTGGAACCTCCCAATAATCAGGGACCGAGACGCACAAATAACAGAGTAGTTACCTGTCGTTTGTGCGATTTTTATTTTAAAACTACTAGCGGAGAAAAAATGAGCAATAACGCAGATGAAATGCATGCAATGAGACACAGTATGGCGCACATAATGGCGACCGCTATTACACGTTTGTGGCCTGAGGTGAAACTAGGCGTCGGCCCAGTCGTAGAACACGGGTTCTACTACGACGTTGATATTCCTAATGTGACTATTTCTGATGATGACTTTAAGAGAATAGAGAAGGAGATGCGGAAAGTTGTAGCTGAGAAGCAGGATTTTGTGCATTCTACTAAAAGTATTGACGATGCGATTGAGTGGGCAAAAGCTGCGGGACAGCCGTATAAAGAAGAACTCTTAAACGACCTTAAACGCTCTGGCACAACTGTCGCGAAAGATCTAAGCCAAGAAGAGATGGGTACGCTTGCGGGCGAGGGAAGTGCTGTCGACGAAGTTGGGTTTTATACAAACGGAGAATTTACTGACCTTTGTCGTGGACCACACGTAGCAAACACTGGAGATGTAGGTGAGTTTAAGTTAATGCGAGTTGCGGGTGCGTACTGGCGAGGAAATGAGAATAATCCTCAGATGCAGCGGCTATACGGAATAGGTTTCGCAACCAAGGATGAGCTTAAAGCTCATTTGCAGATGCTTGAAGAAGCGAAAAAGCGTGACCACAGAAAGCTCGGAAAAGATCTTGATCTATTTATTTTTTCAGACCTCGTAGGGCAAGGGTTACCGCTATGGACTCCTCGAGGTACTGTGCTGCGCAAAGAGATAGATGCATTTGTACAAGAGTTGCGAAGTAACTATGACTACCAGCCTGTAGAGATACCTCATATAACGAAGCGTGATTTATACGAGACAAGTGGGCATTGGGAAAAGTTTGGTGATGAGCTATTTCGTATTGAAACTCGAGAGGGCCATGAGTTTGTGATGAAGCCGATGAACTGTCCCCACCACACACAAATATATAATTCACGCCCTCGCAGCTATCGTGATTTGCCAATACGATATAGCAATACAACTATGGTGTATCGTGACGAGCAGTCAGGTGAATTAGGTGGACTCTCGCGAGTACGATCTATCACGCAGGACGATGCTCACGTATTCTGTCGAAACTCGCAGATCAAAGAGGAAGCTTTGAAGATCTGGAACATAGTAGAAAGGTTTTATGGTGTCTTTGATATGACCGTACGACCAGAGCTTTCGTTTATGGACCCTGATGAACCTGGAAAATATCTTGGCGATCAGTCACTCTGGGAAGATGCTCAAAAAACCTTGGAAGAGTTGGTTGTGGAGCGTACCGGAGAAACAACAACTATTGGAATCGGTGAGGCGGCGTTTTACGGCCCGAAGATTGACTTTATGGCTAAGGACGCTATCGGTCGTGAACATCAGGTGGCAACGATCCAGCTTGACTTCAATCAGCCGCAGCGGTTCGGACTAACATGCACGAATGAAAACGGGGAAGATGAACAGATCATAATGATCCATGCTGCAATTGCTGGGTCATTTGAGCGATTCCTTTCAGTGATGATTGAACACACAGCAGGTAATTTCCCGATTTGGCTCGCACCTGAGCAGGTGAGAATTATCACGGTAAACCAAGAGCAGGTGACAGTAGACAAGGCTGAGGAAATGAGGGAATACGGGAAAGCACTTGGTATACGGATCGCGGTCGATAACGATAATGAATCGGTTGGTAAGAAGATTCGTAGTGCTGCGAAATCAAAAGTACCGTATACGATCGTCGTGGGCGAAAAAGAAGTTAATGACGGTGTTGTGTCGCCACGATTACGACAGGATATTGCCGTGATGGATGTGCAGAGCGAACTTCACTACGAGCAGTTCTTCAAGACAGTAGCAAACGAAGCAAAATCACGCGTGAACAAGAGTAGTTTATGAGTAAGCCAGTTTTAGTTTTAGATTTCGATGACTGCTTGATACCTACCGATGTACCCTTGCGAGAGTGGATTACTAGAGAAAAAGGTATAGATTTAGTGAGTGCTGAGAGGGTCCCAGGGAAGTTTATGTATGAAGAAGCTTTTCCTGATAGTGGATTAACCGCCGCGATTGCAATTAGCTTGGTGGATGAATATATAGCTACAGCAAGTATCAATACACTACCTTTCGAAAAAGTTATCGAGACTTTAGAGGAGTTACACCGGCATTTTGAACTTCATATAGTCACAGCACGTCCTGACATACATCATGATGTAACTCTTAAGTCAGTAGAGAAGCATTTTAAGCCTGGTCTTATAACAGATGTGCACAGTGTTGGAGGGAGTGGGCACACGAAGCATACAACTAAGGAGCAGAAATACAGAGAATTGAATGCTGTAGCAACCGTTGATGACGGTGACCATAATGTAAACACAGCTATAGAAGTGGGGTTACTCGCGTTTTCTTTGCAACATCCTACCCATGAGCATAACGGTATGGCACTACATGCGGATGCAATCGTCATAACAGACTTTTCGGAGATGCTGGATTACATCGATAGGATTCTGCAACATGAAGTCAGAAGCTAGTTTTAAAGATAGAATTGAAGATTTAGTTAGCACCATACCAGAAAAGAGGGTAATGACATATGGGCAGATTGCTGCACTTTGTGGGTCTCCGCGAGCTGCACGCATCGTTGGTGGGATTGCGCATTACGGAGATCCTGGGCTTCCGTGGCACCGCGTTGTAAACAAACAAGGCGGGCTTGCTAGTGGGTATCATGGAGGACGTCATGCTCAGAAAGAACACCTGGAGGCTGAAGGTGTTGAAGTGTTGGGAGAAGCCGGAAGTTATTCTGTAGATATTGAAAAATTACTGTGGTGGCCGGATGAGCAATAAGATATCAGAACTCTATATTGTCGGTCCTACGGCGAGCGGAAAAAGTGCTCTTGCGATGAGTGTCGCTGAGCAGTTGAATGGTGAGATCGTCTGTGCAGATTCGCAGACAGTTCGTCGGCAGCTGGATATCGGTACGGCGAAGCCACCCAAAGCTGATCAAGAGAAAATCAAGCATCACATGGTGGATATTATTGAGCCGTTTGAAGATTTTAGTGTCGCTACGTTTAAATCTTTAGCACGTAAATGTATCGATGAGATTATGAATAAAGAGAAACTTCCAGTCATTGTCGGAGGAAGTGGGATGTATATCGATTCCCTGTTCTATGATTATGCAATAGGCGAACAAAAGACGAACTATGATAAGAGCGAACTGGAGCAACTTTCTGTAAATGAGTTACAAAAAATCATACGAAGCAACTCATGGCCGATGCCAGAAAACTCACGAAACCCGAGACATTTGATCGGGGTAATTATGCGTGGCGGACAGGTGAATCATGATATGGGCGAGGCAGACATACATAAACTGATTGTCGGTTTACTGCCCAGTGATGAAGTATTAAAGCAGCGTATTAGTGAGCGCACAGAGCTAATGTTCAGTGAAGGTATCGTTGAAGAGACACGGCTTCTAATCGAAAAATATGGTGAGTTACCTAAAAAAATGGATGCTATCGCATACCCAATTGTTAGTAGGTATGTCGAAGGTAGTATCACGCTAGATGAGGCAAAAGAGCAACTACGACGCGGTGACTGGCAGTACGCTCGAAAGCAAAAAGCGTGGTTCAAGCGCAACCCACATATCGCATGGTTTGAGACACAAAAAGATGCGCGAGAATTTATCATACAAACAATGAACAAAAACTAGTTCGTTTTTGATACAATAGACTCATGGTCGAGCAGTTATTTGGTTCAAAGACGAGGGTTAAACTGTTAAAACTGTTTTACAGTAATCCAAATCGTTCATTTTATGTGCGCGAAATTACGCGCAAAGTCGAAGAGCAGATTAATTCTGTTCGTCGTGAGTTATCTAATTTGCTTTCGCTCGGGATTATTTCGTCAGACAAATCGAACAATCGTTTGTACTATGAAGTGAACCAAAAGTACGAGCACTATGAGCCACTAAGTCAGATGTTTGGAACAAAGCCTGCGAAGAAAGCTGAGCCTAAGAAAGATTCTAAGAAGGCAGATACTAAAGCGGCTCAGGTGGAATCTAAGGCGCCTGCTAAAGAGAAAGAGACAAATAAAGCGGTCGAGCTTGCCGAAGCAGAGCAATGGAGTGGAGTTGGAAATGTGTTTGGGATTGCATATAGTGGAGCGTACACAAGAGATACGAACGCATTGGCTGATATCGTGATAATTGGAGACGTAAGCATTCCAAAAGTTGAAGCAGTAATCGTCGAGCTAGAGAAAGAAAAGAATAACGAGCTGAGATATGCAGTCTTTGATCTTGATGAGTGGAAGTACCGACGGCAGGTACATGATAAGTTTTATTCAAAGTTTATGGATACAAAAATGCAAATAGTCCTCGATAAAGAGGCGCTATTTGAGCGTAATTAATGGAGATATAAAAAATGGAGTTAGAGTTTTACGGAGCTAATTGCTTTCGAGTAAAAACAAAAGATGCGAGCGTCGTACTTGACGACACGCTAAGTAAAAATGGTGCCAAATCTGTCACAAAAAAAGATGAAGTTGCGATTTTTTCTCAGCATCAGCTTATTACTGATGATGCAGCAAAAACTGCTAGGCTAGTGCTAGAGAGCCCCGGTGAATACGAAGTAGGAGACCTAACAGTACGCGGTGTACAAGCGCGCGCCCATATGGATGAGGAAGGCGACAAAAAAACAGCTGTCGTTTATCAGATGCTTTACGACGGCCAGACAATTACATTCTTAGGTCACGTGCATCCAGATATCGTTGATGAAGTTATCGAAGTAGCTGGAGGAACAGATGTGCTTGTGCTACCTGTTGGTGGCAACGGCTATACACTTGATGCAACTGGCGCAACAAGCTTGATCAAGAAAATCGAACCAGATGTTGTGATACCTTCGTATTATCACGATGATGCACTCACATTTGAAGTACCGGCAGCTCCGCTAGACGACTTCATTAAAACGAGTGGTCTACAGGTTGACGAAGAGTTATCAAACCAAGCAAGTTATAAGGTGAAGCGAGTATCCGACTTGGAGTCGGGACAAACAAAGCTTGTCACACTTCAAAAGAAATAACACTACCTTTTATTGAAAATAAAAAACACCCGGCGGATTTCCGGGTGTTTTTAATAGTCAGCCAAAGGATTAGCTAGCGATGATGCCTTTTTTCTTCATTGTTCGAAGTGCACTTGTGCTAACTTTCATAGTCACTTTTTTGCCATCGATAATCAATGTCTTCTTCTGAAGGTTTGGCTTCCAGACTTTTTTAGTTCGGCGCAGTGAAAAGCTAACGTTGTGGCCGTATTGTTTTCCTTTGCCTGTGATGTCACATTGTTTCATGGGTGAATCCTTAATTACTCGCTTGATGCTTATCTAAGTCGCATCGATATTTATCTGTTAATCGACATACATAGTACTATAATTATCTCCTCTGGTCAATGCTTCGGTGCATGTGTATAGTAGTAGGGACATGTATCAACTTTCTCCAGTCGCAGATATCGTTGTCTTCATCAGCACTCTTCTCGTGTCAATCGTGCTTCACGAGATGATGCACGCAGCAGTAGCGTACAAACTTGGCGATGACCTCGCACACTCAGAAGGAAGGATTTCTCTTAATCCACTCAACCATATCGATCCATTTTTAACGATACTCATGCCACTACTTTTTTATGTTACAACTGGGGCGTTTATCCTTGCTGCAAAGCCTGTGCCAATCAATACATCAAGGATTCGAGGAGATGAATATGGACTCGCGCTCGTCGGTATCGCTGGACCGCTTACGAACTTTGCCTTAGCCATTCTTGGGGGAGTCCTGCTGCGCTTTGTAAGCTTTGGAGGAGTCGTAGAAGCGGTGTTGATGCAGTTTATCGTGATAAACGTCGCACTATGTGCGTTTAACTTACTACCGATACCCCCACTGGACGGATCACGTGTGCTGTATGCAGTTGCACCAGATGCGGTACGTGCAGTTATGCAGAGAATCGAACAGTTCGGCTTGATGGTGTTACTTATACTTATTTTTGTTCTAGGTCCAGTGATATCGCACTTCTTACGGCCGTTGACGCGGTAAGTAACGGACGAATACCACTCTAAAAAGTCACACCCATGGCATGTATAATAGTAGGTACAGTGAACATTAACTTGCAGTGGTGCCTCGCTCATAAATGATTTTTCTGAACAATAAATCATATGGGCATTCGAAGTCGTGATAACCCGTGGGTTTTCACTCAGATAGCCCACCTAGCTTTAAGCAGGTAAATCAGAGCGGGGTGCCTTTGCCAGTTAAGAACCACTAGCGTATAATCAGTGCTTGCCAAGAGATATCAGGCTAACCGCTGGTCTTTTTAGACGAGAGGAAAGTCCGAGCAGCATAGGCGAATGACAGTTGCTAACAGCAACCAGGGGTAACCCTAGGGAAAGTGCCACAGAAACGAAACTACCACTTGTGGGTAAAAGATGAAAAGAGCAGGGTAAGAGCCTGCAGTTGGCTGTAGTGATGTAGCCAAATGGTAAACCCTGTCTGCTGCAAGGAAGGTGGAATATTCAGTTATGATCGGTTCGCCGCCGTCCACCGACAAAACCGCTTGATCATTAGGGTGACTTAATGACTAGATAGATGGTTAGCGTCGCACGCTCTGCATGCGGAACAAGACTCGGCTTATAGGTATCTCTTGGTTTTTTGATTTTGTTAACTATATCGTAGTACTATATTCTAATATTCTTAAGAAACTAAGAAATATAGTAATAACACTTTAAAATAAAGCACCGCACGTAATGTTGTGCGGTGTTTTTGTATAAAACATTGAAAGTTATTTCTTGACTGTTTTTGCGATAGCAGTGAACGCTTTGCTGTCTGCAACTGCGATTTCTGCGAGCATCTTACGGTTAAGTGTGATGCCTTTTTCTTTTAGGCCGTTGATAAGCTGTGAATAGGTTGTACCATTTTCACGAGCTGCTGCGTTGATACGAGTGTTCCATAGCTGACGGAATGTTCGCTTACGATTACGTCGATCATTGTATGAGTTTGTAAGTGAGCGAATAACTGCTTGCTTACCACGTCGTACACTTGAGCGATTAGAAAGGGACATTCCCTTCGTGCTTTTACGAATCTTGTTGTGTCGTGCGCGTGCTGTGACGCCTCGTTTTACTCTCATTATTTAGCTCCTAAATTTAGCTTAGCGTTTTTCGCTTGCTTGCCTTCGATCTCGACAGTTCCTGCGTGAGTTCGCTTACGGCTCTTTGATTTCTTCTGTAGCAAGTGGTTTCCTGATGCTTTTCGGCGTAGGACTTTACCGTTCTTGTTTACTTTAATGCGGTCTTTAGTGCCGCTGTGGGTCTTTAGTTTAGGCATATTAGTTGCTCCTTAGTGTGAAGCTTAGTTGTCGACCTGCAAATTGTGGTTTCTGGTCTACGACGGCTTCCTCGTTAAATGATTCGATTATCTTATCAGCGAGTGCAAATCCTACTTCTTTGTGGGCTAGCTCTCTTCCTCTGAAGCGTAGAACATACTTTACCTTTTGTCCTGCTCCGAAAAACTCACGTGCCTTTTTAGCTTTCACTTCTAAGTCGTGGTCGCTAATCTTGAGGCCCATGCGAATCTGTTTGATTTCATTTGCCTTAGTGGTTTTCTGGTTTCGCTTCTGTTGCTTTGCTTTCTGGTACTTGTATTTGCCCCAGTCGATCACTTTCGCAACAGGAGGAGATGCGTTAGGAGAAATTTCGACAAGATCTAATCCTGCGTTACGTGCTTCTGCGAGAGCTTCGCTCCGAGATAGTACTCCTATTTGATCACCATTTTCATCAATAACTCGTAATTCGTTCGCACGAATACGTTCATTGACACGTGTAAAATCTGCTATGGTTATCACTCCTTGCTGATATTGATTTTTCAGGTATCTATCATAACAGATACGAGAAGTGAAATCAAGGAGTTATATTGTTTTTGTAGGACGATACTGCACAGCTTCTGCTATATGTTTTTTCTCAATAGCCTCTGAGCCTTCTAGATCAGCAATAGTACGACTAATTTTGAGCAGTTTCATATAGACACGAGCGGAGAAGTCTAGTTTCTTAGCTGCAGTGTCCAGAAACTCCTTTGCCTCTGGTGTGATTAAGCTGAATTTATTAATTTGCTTATTGTTCATCTGGGCATTGTTCTTCTGACTTTTGAATCTCTTTTGCTGGATTTGTTGTGCTTGCTCAACGCGCTTCCGTATGGTGACTGAATTTTCGCCATTAGAGCTGCTTCCTAGGAGCTTCTCATGGTCGATATTGTCAACAGTCACATGGATGTCTATGCGGTCATTGATAGGTCCTGATATCTTTTTGTGATATCTCGAAAGTTCGAGCGGGGAACAGGTACAAACCTTTGTGCTACCCCAATACCCGCATGGACATGGGTTCTTAGTTGCGACGAGGATAAAGTCTGCAGGGTAGGTAAGTGTTTCTTTTGCTCGAGACACAGTTACATTGCCGTCTTCGAGCGGCTGTCTCAGAGCTTCGATAGTGCTGCGCTTGAACTCTGGAAGCTCGTCCAAGAACAGTACACCGTGATGAGCAAGCGATACTTCTCCTGGCCGAGGGTTTTGGCCTCCACCAATGATCGCGACATCACTTGAGCTATGGTGAGGTGACCTAAAAGGTCTGGTTTTAATCAAGGTGGTCGCATCGTTATTTGAAAGAGAATGAATATGTGTGATAGTCACTACTTCTTGAGGAGAGGGGCTACTCATAATACTAGGGAGTGCTTTTGCGAGCATGCTTTTACCAACACCTGGAGGACCATTTAAGATAATGTTGTGTCCACCAGCAGCTGCAATCTCAAGTGCACGCTTTGCTCGCTGCTGTCCGACGATGTCCCTAAAATCCAATGCATTCTGGCTGTCTTCTTGAGACGTATCTATGTTAGAAGTGGTTGTTTTGAACGCTAGAGGCTCGTCGCTCGCCATTTGTTTGTAGAGTTCTTTTAAATTAACAACCGGTAGGTAAGTAATTCCTTCTATCAAGTTGATCTGATCTTCGTTCGCTGCAGGAATGATAAAGGTATCGAAGCCAAGTTTCATTGCACCTAAGACACGTCCAAGTATGCCGCGCACTGGCTTAACTGTGCCGTCTAAGCCGAGTTCACCAAAAATAACTATGTCTCTTTTGATAAGACGGATCATCTTTGACTCATGAAGTATTTGTAAAGCTATCGGTAAATCATAGTGAGAGCCGTCCTTGGGTATGTCGCTCGGGGATATATTAATCGTTATTCGTTTCTTAGGTAGTTGTAACTCGGATGCAGTGAATGCACTTCTTATACGCTCTTTAGACTCATCGAGAGATCTGCCCGCAAAGCCAACGATTGTCATTACCGGCAGTCCGTTACTCATGCTACATTCAGGTTCGACTAAGGTAGACGTACTGCCTGAATTATGGATAGTAAAGATGGCCATGATTGTATTCCTCTTCAAGTAAGTTTAGACATATAGTACCAGAGAAATAACCTAAAATCAGTGAAAAATAAAAAAGCTCTTAAAATAAGTAACGACGATCTGCGAGAGGATCGTCGTTACAGTTCTCGTTTTTGTTTTTGAGCACTTAATTTATTCAAAGTGCTGGGTATAGATTAACCGTAAAAAATGCTTGTGTCAATAACAATTTTCATGTTTTTAAGTATAAAAGACAACGTTCATTTTGTGTTCGTGTTTTTAGGAAAGTTAACTACTTGTTATTAGTATAGTAATCAAATGTAATTAGCTTCCTCAAGCGGACACAGTAGGTGACTTCTGAGAACTTTATAAAAAGATATTATGCGGCTAGTTTCGCTGGTGTCATATATAGTGCGTATAGTAGGAATGCTCTATGTGGAAGCGTAAAGCACACGAATAGCGGTGAACTTAGGATTCATGTTTTTGTAATACATTTTTATCATAAAGATGTTCCCACACATTGTTCGCAGCCATATGGTCGGTTTAATAGTAAAAAGTTATGTGGTAAAGCTTATCGTTAGTCAAAAGCTGTTTCATTGAGGGTTTATATTTACAAATAACAAAGTAAAAATGGGTATCCTAGAAATAACTTAGCTTAGTAAAACTTTCTAGTGTCCTGTACATTACAGTATCAGGTGAATCTAAAAAATATCGTATCTTCTAACTAAAATCTTATGCTTGTAACGTTGTATTTTAGTTAACATATATTCTAATAATAATGCTAGTATCTGTATCAGTAAAACAGTTCACCATAGCAATTAATACAACATTATAATTGATAATAGCATATTGACTTTTTATAGAGCTTATGCTAGATTGTACTCATGGTTCAACAAAAACAAACAACCATTCAAAACAAAAATAGTGTCGCTCATGTAGGCCTAAAGCCCACATAGAGCGGTCAGTCAAACGTCCGATAAAAGGACGATAAGCGCTTCAATAGTATATTTTATAAAGTGCATTTATCGTCCTTGAAGGACTCTCTTATCTCGCATGAGCTGCACTACTTCTCTTGGTGCAGCTTTTTTGTATAATCAAAAGGTCTAATGAAAGAATAATTATGAAGTTTATCGATCGTAGCAGCCTAAATCGAATAGCAGTTATCGTACTGTCTAGTTTTTTGCTGATCCTCTATGTAGTACTGATTGACCCAAGTAGCGGAGGTTTATTGGTGATACTTGGGCCTATAATACTTGCCTGGGTTATTTTATATGCTTTTGTAAGTGTGGTTCTTGATAAAGTGTTGCACAAGACTCGAATAACAGTAGTGCGGTTTGTATCTGCTACTATTGCATCATCTGGCCTGTTCTTCCTGCTGTTAAGCGGTATTGGCACAATCAGCGCAGTAGACGTTGTATTAACTAGCGCTCTAGTATTGATAATTGGCTTTTATGTTGCTCGACTCTGGAAATAAGGTGTTATAGGTGGTAAAATAACACCTGTAAATTAAAAAAGACCCTCATTAATGAATAATAATCAAACAGACGACCACATTCTGCCTACACCGGCTGCAAATCCAGCGACTTCTAGCAATGGAGCCGCCCAGTCTGCTCCTGCTATGACTCAAGCAGGTCAACAATACACAGGTTCGCAAACTGATACTCCAATTCGTGCAGATGATATCGATCTAATAGAAAAAGCATGGGTAACAAAGGCGAAGTCAATTGTAGATGCAACGGTAGGTGATCCTAAACGACAAAGTAATGAACTAAATAAAATGAAGTCAGATTACATCTCCAAGAGATTCAATAAGGAGCTGCCAGGAAATGACTAAAGCTCTAAACAGTACGGAGTCTGTTACATGATTTTTGCTGTGATTATGATTAGTCTAGTTGTTTTGCTGATCTTGGTAGGATTTATTACGTATTACTCAGTTAGAAAGTCTTGGCGAGAACAAAAGAACTTCGAGCGTGGTCTTAAGATGGTACCTCTTTGGATCCATTTACCTCCGCAGAGTTCAGATATCGAGGGTGGAGGTCGAGATGAAAGAGACGTACATGACGAAACAATCTCAAAGGCACAGACACTATATGGCATCATAGCTAGCTCATATCAAAAAGGGTTCAAGAATACGTTTTATGGTCAACGACATATAGGATTCGAAATAGTCGCTCAGGGTGGGTTCGTGAAGTTTTATGCTGTTGTGCCAGTTTCTATGATAGAGCTTGTCCAGCAAGCGGTTACAAGTGCATATCCGTCAGCACGACTTGAAGAAGTTCCAGAGCACAACATATTTAACGATAAAGGCAAAACCATAGGAACCGTGGGTGGTGAGCTGCATCTAAAAGAAGATGCTTCGCAGCCTATCGCAACATACCAAGAGATGCGACGCGACTCGATGCAGTCGTTACTGAACGCACTTTCTGGTATGGATAAAGAAGATGGTGCTGCTGTTCAGATATTGATTCGCCCATCCCACCCGATGTGGCGTAAAAACTCACTGGCGAAAGCCGAGAAAAAGCGCAAAGGAAAAGATTCGAAAAGTGGGGCTACTAAGGTTATGACAGGGTGGTTCAGCGACTTACTATACGCACCTGTAAAGCCACCGGAAGAGCGTGAAAAAGAAAAGAAAGAAGAAGACAAATCGCTCTCGAGTAGTGACCAGGCGTTAGTTGAGTCAATTGAAGAGAAGGCGCGTCATGCAACTTTTGAAAGTCAAATACGGGTAGTTACGTCCTCGGCAAATCACCAAAAAGCGCAATCATTATATAACTCAATCATCGCCACATTCTCGCTTTTTGATTCTCCAGGTAGAAATGGTTTTAAGGTTAGTAATACAAAGGATATAGATGAATTCATTACGGGCTATTTGTTACGAATTTTCCCTCAGGAAGCAACCAAGCTCGTCTTGAATACGGTTGAGCTTTCAACATTGTTCCACTTCCCAGCGCAGAATAGTATTCCAACGACACAGTTAGAGCGACAGATGTCTAAGCAAGTCGACGGTCCGCGAAACGTGCCGGAAGAAGGACTCGCACTCGGGTATAACGTATTCCGCGGGACTAAAAAGAAGATTAATCTAGACGAAGAGGACAGAAGACGGCATATTTATTCAGTTGGACAGACTGGAACTGGTAAGTCGACTTTTCTAGAGAACCTTGCAGTTCAAGACATGATAAATGGTGCAGGCTTTGCATTTATCGATCCTCACGGAGATAGCGCTGAAAAACTATTATCAATGGTGCCGAAAGAGCGTGCTGAGGACGTGATTTATTTCTCTCCTGCTGATATGGATTACCCACTTGGCCTTAATCTTTTTGAATTCCAGAATCCAGAGCAGAAAGACTTTATTATCCAAGAAGCGATAAATATGCTTTATAAGCTATACGATCCGCAAAGACAGGGGATTATCGGTCCAAGGTTCGAGCGCATATTCACTAACTGTGCTCAGCTTTTGATGGCAGATCCGAACGGCGGTACGTTTATCGATGTGCCGAAATTGTTAATCGATCCAGACTTCATGAAACCAAAACTGAAGTATACAGATGACCAGAACGTGATCGACTTCTGGACTAAAGAGTGGCCAAACTCACAGCGTTCTAATGAGGCTGGAGAAGTGACAAGTTGGGTGGTGAGTAAGTTTGGTGCTTTTTTGAGCAATGAAATGATGCGCAATATCGTAGGCCAAAATAAGAGTTCGTTCAGTATTCCAGACATTATGAATAATAAAAAAATATTGCTAGTGAACCTTTCAAAAGGTCGGCTAGGAGAGCTTAACTCCAAATTACTAGGAATGATATTTGTGATGAAGTTCCAGGCTGCGGCTATGGATAGAGCGAATATATTAGAGTCAGAACGTACTGATTTTGGCCTGTACGTTGATGAGTTTCAGAACTTCTCGACCGATTCTTTTGCAAGTATATTAAGTGAAGCACGAAAGTATCGACTTAATTTGATTGTTGCAAACCAGTTTACGACACAGCTAACTGAAGAAATTCGTGATGCTGTATTTGGTAACGTTGGTACGATAGTGTGTTTCCGTGTGGGTACGCAAGACGCTGACTTCTTGGCGAAGCAATTTGCACCTATGTTTGATATCGATGACTTGCAGCGCATCCCTAACTATAATGCAGTTCTCAGGATGCTTATTCGCGGCGTTCCAACACAAGCCTTTAGCATGGCGACGCTTCCGCCACTTGGAGTAGAGAATCGTGAACTTGGTGACGCCCTTAAGCAGCTCTCAGCAGCGAAATACGGTCGACCCAGGGCTATTGTCGAAAAAGAGATAATGGACAGAATAAGGACGCCTGAGAAGCCTGAGGGGGTGTCAGCAAGTGCTACACCAACAGCTCCAAAGCAACCTAGCACGGGTTCTTCTTTCCTCGATGATTGGCTTGATAAAAAAGATAAGCCATTAGCACCTCGCCAAAGTCCATTTAATAATGCGCAGCAACCTCCTCAAACACAAGTTCAGCCAGCTCAAACTACGACTCAGCAACCTCAGCCTCCTCAGGTACAGCCCGTGCAAAACGACACAAGAAACGACTCGGTCTTATCGACTGACAGTGGAGCTGACCAGACAATCTCTATTAGGTAAGTTAACTTCACCTACTTTTTAGTTTTAGGAGTGCTTCAAGGCTTACACCAAAGACCATGCCAATGACGAACATCATAATGACTACTAAGTAGTTGTATTCATAGCCGTAGTGTCTCGTAATCCAAAGTAATGCAGAAGTGCCTAGTAATGAGAAGAAAGCTCCTCCGAGGACACTAGAAGGACGTGCAATGGTCTTGCCGGCTACTTCACTGGTTTTATCAATGACAGGGTTGTGAATAACTTTGCTTAGTGGTTTCTCGATAGGATTGAGTTTTTTACGTACACGGGTCATTGTACGAGAAAACGATACGGCCTGTTCATTACCATGAATACGTCGTTCTTGGTTCTTTTGTGGATGTTGTTCACCGTGTGATTTTAATCGCTCTGAAGGAGTGGAAAGTTTTTCAATGACAGACTTAGCGTGCTCAGCTTGCTCCTGTGATTGAGCTTTACTTGCTTCAGTCGCTTCTTTTTCTATTTTGTTTTTCAGTCGATCAAGATGCTCACTCTGTTCATGCTCGTGTGAGTGATGATGAGCCTCGTGTTGGCGGGAAAGTTTCTCAGCCATATCCTAAATGCCTCCTGTTGTTATGAAATCATTACGAATAATTGAAAGTTCTTTACGCAATAATCGTGAGCGAGCGTAGAAGTAACCTACGACAAACGTGATGCTCATACCGCCGATTAAACTTGCGCCAGGACCTGTGTTAGGTAGGGTTTCAACACCTTTTACAGCAGGGCATGCTACTTTGAGTGACACTTCATTTCCGTATTCGTTACTAATCTCACAGTCGTAAGCTGTGCCTAATGTAGATGGGCTATTTGTTGCAGGTATTGTCTCTTTCATCTTTACTTTGAATGAGTGATGAACGCTCGTATTTGCAGGTATTGTGACGTTTTTCCAGACGACTTCTTGGTGCTCCTCGTCGTACTCACCACCTTGTTCTTTGAGGTAGGTCAAGTCTAGGTCTGCGTAATCAAGTATATCGCCGATGTAGTCTCGTATTTCTAGGCCATCTCTTGAATAATTTAAGGTGTTATTTGTTGTGAGTGTATACAACAACTCGTCGTCTGATCGAACTCGTGAACTTGGATCAATCGTTTGAGCCTCATCAAGTTTCTGTGTAAGATTCACCACCGATTTCTCCTCGGTTATAGGTGCGTCAAAATCCACTTCTTCTTCACAATCAACTCGACGATCTTCAGTTTCTTCCTGACCAGTAATGCGGTAGTAAACGGTAGCAGTCATGATGTATCTGCCAGGTTTATATGTGTGCTCGACCGTGTCAGAGAACTCATTACTCTCTCTGGACGCTGTCGCCGTATCTCCAAAGTCATAGTCGTATCGTGAGACAGATGTGTTTCCTTTATTACTACTTGTTACTTCAGTTGTGAATGTCGCTTTCTTTGTCTCTTGGTCAAACACTCCATTTGTAACTTCACAAGCTACGACAGGCTGTGTGCAGTTTTCATCACGCTCGTCCGGGATGGATGGGTCGTACTGACATGGAATGATAACGGTGAAGCATTCTCGGCTCGTTTTCTTAGATGCATTTGAAGCGACGATACTACTTGCGTTACATACTTCATCACCTGACTTCACGGAGTCTTTTAGTCTTACGTGCACGCGTATAACTTTGTTGCTATAGCCTAGTACTGAATGGCGCAGTTCAATTTTACCGAGACCTTTGTCAGCTATTTCTGGGTCTACACTAATCAGTTCTACAAAATTTGTGTTCAATGTATCAGCGATGACAACATCTCTCGCAGCAGAACCGTTAACGGTATTGCCATACTCTATTGCGTAGGTAAGCTGGTCACCTGGGAGGTAGTTACTTTTTTTGTTCAATACCGATTTACGGATGTATAGGGAAGGGTCTGGTTCCGGCATCTTACAATTTGGATCTTCTGCCCAAAGGTCTGTTAGTCCTGTGTAGACACATGGTTTACATCGTGGATCGTCTTTATTTAAGTTTGGATTGTATTCACATTTTTCTGGGGGAGCTTCTCGTCGAATACTTGCTTCGCAAGATGATGAGTGTTCGAGCCATTGCCCATTGTCGCGATCAAGTAAGCGGATAACAATCTTATCACTTAAGTCCGAAACAGCTACGTTTAGTTGCACAGTAAAATCAGATGTTTGAGCTGACGTTACATAGTATCTCTTGTACGTGTTGCCGTCGAGGTCCCATTTAAACTGATAAAATCCAACACCTTTGATCCCAGTATTTAGAGGAGTGTAGTTTGAGCTGGTATCGGGTGCTGTGTGTGGCGGTGCACTAATGAGGGCTTGATCGTCAACATTCCATAGTCGATTTGCCCCTTTGTGTGTGACGCCGATATGCAATCCTTTGCCTTTACCGCTTGCACTTCCAGCTTGAATTTTTGTATTTTTTGCAAGACTTATAGAAACCGGGATTGTTGCTGAGGTGGCATCACGACCAATTGTGATCGGTCCTGCTACTTCGCAGGCTGCACCGATAACTGGTTTTTTAGGTGGAGGTGGAACATAACGACCGACTGTCGTAAAGTTTCCGCAATCAAGAAGTATGTAGAACGTTGCACCAGTGGCAGCAATTGTTCCTTGAAGCGCATAGTAGTGATTACACGAATTCACGATATCCCATGCCTTAAGATCTCTCTGATAAATATTTCTGCCAGGCTGGTATTCAATTGCGACTTGAGAGTTTTTGTATTGATCAGCTACTTTTGAGTAGCCAGAAAGAGAGTTTCTGCCTGTAGTCCACCAATCTTGTCCGTCGCATGAACTGATCCGTACATGTTTTGATTGAGTGTTAGCTATGTTTGCAATATCTTGTTTTGTTACACCGAAATAGCCATAAATATCTTTAACGTCTGTACTGTCCCAAGCTCCTACAATAAGATTTACATTAGAGCGAACAGAGTTATTTGTTGTTAGGCCATCAAATATGTGATTTGAGCTGGACGCCAAAGATTTCTGTGGCGGAGCTACTACTGCGATTGTTTGAACCACCATTGCGAGTGCTATGAACACAAAACTTAGACGCCTCAATGCGTTTTCTTGCTTGATACGGTTTGCGTAGAATCCAACCTGGTTGATAAGGCCAGGATTGAAGTTGAGGTTTGAGACGAGTTTGTTGAACATTTTTTGTTTACTTTTTAGTTATGTTAATAGATATATTTAACCATAAGTTTAATTGTTCAATCAAGTGTTTGTTGTATGATACAGGGGCTTTGATTATAATAGTTTGTGTAATCAGTAAATTTTCACTAATTTACGACGTAGAGACAAAGATTAAAAGAGGGTTAGTAAGCAGCAGTGAGCAAGAAAGAAGCCAACGGGTATGATTCTAGTTCGATTCAAGTTCTAGAGGGTTTGGAGCCAGTACGTAAACGACCAGGTATGTATATCGGTAGTACCGGTATCGACGGCCTCCATCACATGATTAAAGAAGTTGCCGACAACGGTATCGACGAAGCGATTGCTGGTCATGCGACAGAAGTTAAAGTCGTATTACTTGAAGACGGTGGTGTACGAGTTGAAGATGATGGGCGAGGTATCCCAGTAGAAAAGCACGCTAAGACTGGAGTTAGTACACTCGAAACTGTGTATACGGTATTGCATGCAGGTGGTAAGTTCGGCGACGGTGGCTATAAGGTTTCAAGCGGTTTGCACGGTGTGGGATCAAGCGTGGTGAACGCACTCTCGAACAGACTAGTGGCAGAAGTGTACCGCGATGGTGGTCACTATATGATGGAGTTTGAAAAAGGTGCGACTAAATCTTCTATCAAGAAGATTGGTACTTCAAAGAAGACAGGTACAGTTATTACATTTTGGCCTGACACAACCATCATGGCGGATGCGCCATTTGAATATGACTGGGTACAAGATTATCTTAGGCATCAGGCATATCTCACAAAAGGTATAAAAACCACAGTCATTGACGAGCGAATCAATAAGAGTTATTCGTTCTATTTCGAGGGTGGAATCAAGTCGTATGTTAAGCACTTAAACCAAGGAAAAGATTCATTTGATGATGTATTTTATGTTGATAAAGACATAGAAGATTCTAATGTTGAAGTTGCTTTGCAGTACACCGACACCTATGTAGAGACAGTGAAACCATTTGCGAACAACGTGTTCAACCCTGACGGCGGAACTCATTTAACTGGCTTTAGAACTGCGCTTACACGTGTGGTGAACGATTACGCACGAAAGAACGGACTGCTGAAAGAAAAAGACGAAAATCTTTCTGGTGAGGACTGCCGAGAGGGAATTACTGCGGTCATTTTGGTTAAAATGCCCGACCCACAGTTTGAAGGTCAGACGAAGAACAAGCTCGGTAATCCTGAAATCAGGGGTTATGTCGAGTCCGTATTTGCTGAGTGGTTTAGTTACTACTTAGAGGAAAATCCATCGACTGCCAAGAAAATTATCGGCAAAGCAGTCTTGGCGGCGCGAGCTCGTAAAGCTGCACGTGCTGCACGTGAGAATATTATCCGTAAAGGGGTGCTCGACGGTGCAAGCATGCCAGGTAAATTGGCTGACTGTTCGAACAAGGATCCGAAAGATTCTGAGATTTACTTAGTGGAGGGTGACTCTGCTGGTGGTTCAGCTAAGTCCGGTCGAGACAGTAAGTCGCAGGCTATTTTGCCACTGCGTGGTAAGGTACTGAACGTGGAACGAGCACGTCTAGACAAGATGCTCGCAAACAATGAAATTGTAAGTCTAGTGAAAGCACTTGGAGTTGGGATTGAAGATTCATTCGACATTGGCGGCTTGAGATACGACAGGGTGATTATCATGACCGACGCCGACGTTGACGGAAGTCACATCTCAACACTACTTCTGACATTCTTCTTTAGATTTATGAAGCCGTTGATTGACGGCGGTCACTTATACTTGGCAAAACCACCCCTATTTGAGCTAGTAAAACCTGGTAAAGCTGAAAATACATTTATATATAACGAAGAAAATCTCGATGTAGTCCTTAAGGAAGAAATCGCGAAGCGAAAAGAAGCGGGTAATAAAGTAGATCCTGAAGATGAGTTGTTCCGTCAAGCTGGTTTTACAGAAATCAAGCGATACAAGGGTCTTGGTGAAATGGATGCTGAACAGTTGTTTGAAACGACGATGGACCCTGAGAAGCGAGTTCTCGTAAAGATAAAAGTAGAAGATGCAGAAAAAGCCGACAGTATTTTTAATAAATTGATGGGCAGTGAAGTTGAGCCTCGAAAGAACTTCATCACGAGTCGCGCTAAGTTTGTAAAGGATTTGGATATTTAATATGGCTGACGAAGAAAACAAGAAGAACCTTGAAGAAACCAACGTTCCAGTTGTTGAGGGCGAAATTATTCAGGAAGATGACAGCCACTCTCGAATAGTCGAGCGCGAAACTGTCGAGCGGGTGATGGAGGACAGTTACCTCCGTTATTCTATGAGCGTTATCGTTGAGCGTGCCTTGCCAGATGTACGAGATGGTTTAAAGCCGGTTCACCGACGAATCCTTTACTCAATGGACAAAAATGGCTGGCGATCGACAGCGAAATTCGTTAAAAGTGCTCGTGTAGTTGGTGACGTTATTGGTAAGTACCACCCGCACGGTGATAGTTCAATCTATGATTCGATGGTTCGTCTAGCGCAGCCATGGTCAATGCGTCACACTCTTGTACGCGGACAAGGTAACTTTGGTTCAATGGATGGTGATCCACCAGCTGCGTATCGATATACCGAAGCGAAAATGGAAAAAATCGCTGAAGAACTTATCAGTGACATCAGTAAAGATACGGTAGATTTCCGAGATAACTTTGATGGGTCTGAGAGAGAGCCTAGTGTACTTCCAGGTAAACTACCAAACCTTTTGTTGAATGGACAGCTCGGTATCGCTGTCGGTATGGCGACGAACATCCCTCCGCATAATCTCGGTGAAGTGCTTGATGCGACTATCCATCAGATAGAAAATCCTGAAGCTACAGTGGACGACTTGCTTGAGTTTGTGCAAGGCCCGGATTTCCCGACTGGCGGTATTTTATACGGAAAAGAAAGCCTTCGAAACGCCTATGCGACAGGTCGTGGCGGTGTCATGATGCGTGGTGTTGCAGAAGTAGTAGAGAACGCAAAAGGGAAGCAGCAGATTGTTATTAGTGAAATCCCATACGGATTGAATAAAGCCTCTCTTCTTGAGAAAATTGCTGACCTCGTGCACGACAAAAAGGTCGCCGGCATTAGTGGGCTGCGAGACGAGAGTGCACGTGGTGAAGTGAAAATTGTTATCGACCTAAAACGCGATGCATTCCCGAAGAAGCTCTTGAACCAGCTGTATAAACTAACACCTTTGCAAGGGTCATTTAACTTCAATATGATGGCGCTTGTCGATGGTATCCAGCCACGAGTTTTAGGCTTGCAGGATATTATCCAAGAGCACATTAAGCACCGACAAGTTGTCGTGCGTAGACGAACTGAATTCGAGCTGAAAAAAGCGAAAGATCGCGCACATATCTTAGAAGGTCTTAAGATCGCACTTGATCATATCGATGAAGTTATCGCGACGATTCGAGCGAGTGAAACAACTGATGAAGCGCAAGCTAATTTGATTAAGAAATTCAAACTTTCTGAGATTCAGGCAAAAGCTATCTTAGCGATGCAGCTGCGAACACTTGCAGGACTTGAGCGCAAGAAGATTGAAGACGAACTTGCAGAGCTTATGAAGCTGATTGCAGAGCTCGAAGCTATTTTGGCAGATGAACAAAAGATTTTAGACATCATCAAAACTGAGTTTAAAGAGCTCAAAGACCAGTATGCGGAAGAACGACGCACAAAGATTGTGCCGAACGAACTTGGCAAGATGAGCGATGAAGACTTGATCCCGAACGAGCAAGTTGTTGTGACGATGACGAGTGCGAACTATATCAAGCGAAGCCCAGAGAGCGAATATCGTAAGCAGGGTCGTGGCGGTAAAGGTAAGCGCGGTATGACAACACGTGATGAAGATATGATTAAGCACCTTGCACTTTCAAATACACATGACTATCTTCTATTCTTTACAGACAAAGGTCGTGTATTCAGACTCAAGACATACGAAATCCCATCTGCTGGACTTGGCGCGAAAGGTGTCGCTATCGCAAACATCTTGCAGCTTCACCCAGATGAGCAAATTACGTCGATCAACCCGCATGACGCAAATCCTAAAGATGGCTACTTATTCATGTGTACGAAGCGCGGAGTCGTGAAGAAGACATCTGTCGAAGCGTATAAGAATGTCCGAAGCAGCGGTCTAATCGCAATTAACCTAGACGAAGGTGATCAGTTGTGGTGGGTACGATACACGACCGGAGATAACGAAGTAGTTATCAGTACACAGCAAGGCCAGGCTATTCGCTTCCATGAATCCGAAGCACGAGCGATGGGCCGCGTGGCTCGAGGTGTGCGGGGTATCCGCTTACGAACTGGTGATGAAGTTGTCGGTATGGGTATAGTCGAAGAAGATACGAACATATTTGTAATCAGCGAAAATGGCTATGGAAAACGTACGAAAGTGAAGCAGTTTACGCCTCATAAGAGGGGTGGAGTCGGTATACGCTCTGCTGTCGTAAATGCTAAGACAGGCAAGCTCGTCGGTTTTGCAAGTCTGCGAGATGGTGACGATCAAGAGATTATCATTATCTCTAAGCTCGGTCAGACTATCCGCCTTGGGATGCAAGACATACCAGAGATAGGACGAGCGACTCAAGGAGTGAGAATCATGCGCCTGAAAGATGGTGACAGTGTTGTCTCTATGGGACTCGTGAAAAAGGTTGAAGAGGAAGAAGAAGCTGACTCTGATAAGAAAGATGTAAAGCCGAAAGCGAAAGCTAAAAAATAATAGTTGAAATAATTACTACGATATCAGCAAAAATGATGTTGACGTAGGAGTTATTTGTCTGTAGACTGTACATTCAGCGTTTGAGAGTACATTGCCCACGTGTAATGATTTCTACTCGAGAATGCGTACGTTAAAATCTAAATAGTGCAAATCAACGTCAATTTACCGTACTTTAGGGTACGGATAAATGGATAAATGTTTTTAATATACTAAGTCAGTATTTTACTGATGCTTAGATCAAGAATATTCATCAAAGTATGAATGAGAGGTTTACTTCTCATCTGTACATTTTTTTGGAGAGTTTGATCCTGGCTCAGGATGAACGCTGGCGGCGTGCCTAATACATGCAAGTCGAGCGGTAACACTTCGGGTGACGAGCGGCGGACGGCTGAGTAACGCGTAGGAACATGCCCCAAAGTGAGGGATAAGCACCGGAAACGGTGTCTAATACCGCATATGGTCTATGGATTAAAGTCTTCGGACGCTTTGGGAGTGGCCTGCGTATGATTAGTTAGTTGGTGAGGTAACGGCTCACCAAGACGACGATCATTAGCTGGTTTGAGAGGATGATCAGCCAGACTGGGACTGAGACACGGCCCAGACTTCTACGGAAGGCAGCAGTAGGGAATTTTCCACAATGGACGAAAGTCTGATGGAGCAACGCCGCGTGCAGGATGACGGCCTTCGGGTTGTAAACTGCTTTTATGGGTGATGAATTTGACAGTAACCCAAGAATAAGGGACGGCTAACTACGTGCCAGCAGCCGCGGTTATACGTAGGTCCCAAGCGTTATCCGGATTTACTGGGCGTAAAGAGTTGCGTAGGCGGTTTTTTAAGCAGAATGTGAAAGCGTATGGCTCAACCATATATACATGTTCTGAACTGAAAAACTAGAGGACGAGAGAGGTAACTAGAATTTCGTGTGTAGGAGTGAAATCCGTAGATATACGAAGGAATACCGATGGCGTAGGCAGGTTACTGGCTCGCTCCTGACGCTAAGGCACGAAAGCATGGGTAGCAAACGGGATTAGATACCCCGGTAGTCCATGCCGTAAACGATGGATGCTAGCT
>JAUIBQ010000008.1 GCA_030427445.1 bacterium
AGCATCGTATTCAGTAAGTGAGGGCAGTAAAGTCTGCTCATTAAACACTACCTCTGGCACTTCAGGTTCTTCGAAAGACGTGGCGGTGTGATCGGGTTGGTTAAATAGGTCGACTCCTATTTCTACAGGCAATGGCGCTATAAAGGGGGTATCTCGCCCTCCGTAGACATTCTGTGGAACATACATTAATGCAAAAAAACCACCAAAGCCTAGAACTCGCTTTAGTCTTTTATCCCTGTCATGCTTATGTTGAACTTTAGCTGCTTCATATTTTTTATATATATCTACGAGAACGTCGTGTGCTAGTTGCACATCTACAGGATGATTAATGTCATCGTGGTTTAGCGTGCCATCAACATCTGCCTGCAGAATAGCGGGTGATTGACTATTCTTAGACCCTCTAGAAATAATAAAAGTATCTGATCTCGCTGCATATTCGGGCTTTTCACCAATCGGCAATCTCAAGAGCTTCACTCTTTCGTCATCCTCACCGTCATGGTGCTTCAAACCACTCGCGAAATAGAAGTCATACTCTTTTCCATCTAGTTGTTGCCGTGACCCTCGTGTCGTGACTCGAGAATCAACTCCAGTAATCCTCGCCTTACGAGAACCTAATTTGTCTCCTAATATTTCATGAGCGTTAAGGTAGATAGAATCAACCACATCACGTGACATCTGTCCACCTTCAAATGCTCTAGCAAGCTCTCTCTCGCGCTCAGCACGAGCATCGTCAAAAGTTTCTATTTGGTGCATGAATATATTATAAACATTTAAGATACGGCTTGCAATTTCATATTATTTGTTACATAAAAGTTATGCTTAGTAGTTGGTGGCTAAATGCCACAGTGAGCAATATCTACACAAATACGCTTTTAGTTTTGTGCCGTGTTGATGACGAGCAACAGTTGCAGTCTTTTCTGCCTCTGCTTTCGTGTCGAAGCTCATTTTCTCAGAACATCGTTCAGAACTCATTATGCTGATTTTACAGTAGCAGTCAAAATAGGCCTATGTGCAGTTGGTGCAACTAGTAGTGGTCCACCGAACAATTCCAATGGCATACCATCTTTTATCGCGTGTTCGTCAACAGGCTTTGAACCCGCCTGTAATGCTATGCCGCGACCGCTTAGGTACGGCACCTCACGACCTCCCACCATCTCGATGCTTACAACAGGAAGCGACCATCCACGGATACTTCTTGACGCTCTTTTCTCAAATGTTAATTGTCCGTGTTCACCTCTGGAATAATAACTTATCTCCTCAATCTCATCTGCTGAAGTCTTTTGCCTCCAGCCAGGTACAACAACTTCTGGAAACGTTGCTGTCAAGTCGAAAGCATAATGGGGGTCAGACAACTCTCTGATTGTTTCTAGTGCAGAACCAACTCTCGCGTTAAATACACCAATGCTTATGCTGTCGCTTAACTCTAAACACTCAATTATCGTGGCAGATTGTGCTCTAAAGATATCTTTCGGATTGCTTTTTTTCATTAACTACAGATTATACTGTATGCCAAAAGGTATTGAAATTGCTTGTGTTTTGTGATATAATGTATTGTAACTGGGATAGTATGCCCAGAGGTGCTAGAAAAAGCACCATTTAAAGAAGTTAACTACTTTAAATAAAAATCACGAGGGGATTCGTGATTTTTGAAGGAGGCAACTTGGCGAAAGTGCCTGAAGTGTCCGAGGAAACTTGTTTTCGTCGGCAGTTCTGGCACAAGCGCCATTACGTGCCGACGCGGGGCTGAATTTCAAGCTCGACATTGGACTTTGACAAGTTAGAGTAATTCCTGCAACTCAATATGTAAGATTTTGGGTACTACTCGGTGACAAGAATCTGCTTATTATTTTCGTGATGCATATCCAAAGATATGATGAGCGAAAAAATAATCAGAGAATTGTTGCTGATAGTAGTCACAAATTGCATATTGGGTTGCGGGGGTTACGTTGTGGCAAGCCGGATCCTGCACGTTAGCCGGGAAGAATTTTAGATGCAGAATCTAAACTAGCGACAATGATTGACAACGCTTTTAGCGCTCGTCAGTCAGAGTTCGCGCTAGCAGCCTAATTAGTTAGACTGCGATCCGCTCTTTGACTCAGATAGAAGTCAGCGGGTCTTATATTATCTGATGCACTATCTACCGACATCTTAAGAAGATAGTCAAGTTTGCAAGGTTGCAGAGTAGCAGTATTTTGTCTGTTTAGACCTGTTGCTCTAAAGAAATTTCTAAATAGACTAAGCTTGTAGTCACCTAACAACTCAACCGATGGACACGGGGGGCAGTACCCCGTCAGCTCCACCACGATTATTTATAATTTTTTCTCATCAACTTCATAAAGCTGTATTGTTCTTCTTGCCCATAACAATGCATCTTTAGCTCTGATACCCACAGGTTGGGGATTTGTCCATAGTTCCAAATTTTCAATCCTATTGTCATCTCTTACACCATTTTTATGATGTACATTCTCCCCTTTTTTAAGATTGCGATTGAGATACTCTTCCATAACTAAAATATGCTCGAAAACATAGTTGCCACGACTTCCTTGAGCACGAGGGTGATCTTTACTAAAAACCATGACATATCCGTTTTTCATGTATCTACCCGTAGCGTAATCATGTCTTCTTTTATTCACACATGACTTACAGCTACCGTATCTATCTGAGTGCAAATTAATCTTGCAGTATTGGCACAAGGTCTTCTTAGACTTTTGATATCTACACTTTGGACAATCCAAATGATTACTACTTGGCATAAAGTCTACTTTACAAGAGATGCAAGCACGAGCCGTCATGTTATAAATATACCACATCCACAAAGTACCCACCAGCTCCACCACAAACGCCTGAGATTTTCTCGGGCTTTTTTATTTTGCTATTGCTTGCATATCTTGTACTTTACGATAAAATTTTCTTAACTATGGACGAAAAGAAATTTGAAACACTTTTAAAAGTCGCTACAGGCAATGAAATTAACCACACAATTTCATACCGACATAATCGAAAGCCTTTCTACCAATTCCCAGGTAATGGCTATGGGCATGGTCCGACAAGTGGATTCGTTACTGGGCACACAGTTGATATCCGTCGATTCGATAATAACCGAAACTACATAAGTATAAGTCATGATGGTGTAAGAAGCTGTGGGTCTGTAGGCATAGGACTCGGAGTGGATCGAAATCAGTTAGATGTCTGTATGTGGGGAGTACCTTTGGACGCAGAGATCGAGAGTGCTGTTTTCGGTGCTGGCGAAATAAAGTTAGATGAAGGCATAATTGAACACACTAGGCTAGGCATGTTTGACAGAAGGGTCGTAGTCCCAATTCTTGAAGGTACACTTTCGCTTCACTTATCTCAAGATGAATTTAGTCCAACCAGATAATTAGTCTAGATAGTGTGAAGTGACTCTCAGGGATATATTCGTAACTGTTGGCTTTTTTGTTTCTAAGAATAGTGAGAACTGTTATTTTTACGTTTTGTTAGTAATACTACAGCGGACGATACCGTGT
Source organism: bacterium (assembly GCA_030427445.1). Classification (GTDB taxonomy): domain Bacteria; phylum Patescibacteriota; class Saccharimonadia; order Saccharimonadales; family SZUA-47; genus JAUIBQ01. The sequence goes on from JAUIBQ010000008.1 coordinate 3,507, forward strand.
TCAATTATTATGTTTTTCTAACTAAGGAAGTGAACTATGAATGATGAAGACATAAACAACGATTTAGACCACTTGGACCAAAAGTACCAAGATAACCAGATCAATAACCCGAGTGATACTGACCATCCGTTTTCTCAGCCAGATGATATTCCACAAAAGGTAGACGACACACATCAGTCGCTAGATACTAATATCGACCCTGACGAGGCGTATCACGAAGGACTAGGTGAAGCGGCAGAGACCGATGATCCTCAAAAATGAGTAAGTAAACTTTGCTGTTAAATATAGCGGTTATCGATGCCGACTGCTTCTGAAATATGACTATAGCCTTCTGAATTAAGCAGCTCTGAAAGCTCTTTGTTTATACGACCAATTACTGCAGGGCCTTCAAAAATTAGTCCAGTGACAAGCTGAACAAATGTCGCTCCAAGTTTAATCTTCGTATAGGCATCCTCAGCTGAAAACACTCCTCCTACACCGCTAAAGACAAATCGATCATGATACTCTGCATATGCTCGTTCTAGGAGGTCATTAGATATTTCCCAGCAAGGTTTTCCACTAAAGTTACCTTTAACGGAAGAGTCATAGTCTTCGTCAAGCTTCACCGTAGAGCGATCCTTGTAGAGATTGCCAAGTGTAATACCCTGAACATTATGTTTATCGCAAACGGCAAGTAGACGTTTAAACTCGTTCCATGGTTTGTCGATTGGCATTTTTATAAATACAGGCTTCTTGATTTTGAGCTTATCGATAGCACCTAAAAGTTTTTCTAGTGACTCTACAGTTGTATATGGCTCGCCACCATAAGTGTTAGGACATGAGATGTTTATTGTGTACATCTGTGCATTGCCCTTCTCTTCCCAGAGCTTTAAAGTCGATATGTAGTCCTCTATCCCAGATTCACATGTTGAAGCTTGTTTACTATTTGTTTTAGCCACGGAGATATTCAACGGAAAGTCTGTAAACAGTTCTTTTTTGTATGTGTTCGCTCTTGCTATAACCGACTGAACTCCTTCACTCCGAAGACCTGAGTTCACAATGATTGACTTAGACTTGGGTAGTCTTGTATACCATGGCTGAGGATTTCCGTCGTACTGTGCAAATGTCACAGAACCACACTCTACAAAACCAAAACCTATTGCTTTCATTGTTGGAGGTAGCTTTGCATCCTTATCTAAGCCAGCACTTAGCCCTACTGGGTTTGCAAATACTAGGCCAAATTTCTTGATTTCTAAACAATCGTTTTTATAAGCAAAAAACTTTGAGACAATCCACATAAATCCAGGAAATCTCTGGATCAGACTACCAGAACTCACCATGTACTCGTGAACAGTGTCTGGTTTCACCCTAAAAAGTATCGGTTTTACAACATGCTTATACAATGTATTTGATACTGAAGAGATACTACTAATCATGTCACCATATAGTATATACCCTTTACTCCAGTGATTCCGGAATAGGTTTTTGAATATGTAGTACTGTTTACGTTAGACTGGGTACATGCATTCTAAAGTTAAAAATATATCATCTTTAATCTATATAACCACTAGATCTGCGGCACGTAAAACGAAGTCTGCGAGTAAGCGAGTTATCCCAAAGCGGGCATACAAAGTACATTCAGCCAAAGATATCACTCGTGACGATGTACAGCCGGCGCTTAACTATATCCAAGATTATTGGAGTCAACTGACTCGTTCTACGAAACGACAAAAAGATTCATACATCAACCATACATCAACGCTCATCCCACTTAAAAACCCATATATCGTTCCAAGTAATGAAAGTGGTGGCTTCGTGTTCGAAGAGCAGTATTATTGGGACAGCTTCTTCACAGCTATCGGTATGGATGATAAAAAGATGATTGTCGGCATGCTTGAGAATCTTATCCAGTTATACAGCGAGTTTGGGTTGATTCCGAATGCAAATCGTTACTACTTCACTTCTCGCTCGCAACCACCGATCCTTACGACATTTATATTCTATGTGTATGAGCGATTTGAAATGTCTGACAAATGGCTACAGAAAAACATAGCTGTCGCAAAAGACGAATACCAGCATGTCTGGATGAGCACAAAACACCCACACCATCGCCAAGTCCACAAAGGACTCAGTCGGTACTACGATATCAACTCACTCCACGACCTCGCGGAGGCAGAGAGCGGTTGGGACATGACCCCTCGATTTCAGCGACAGTGCTTAGACTATGTGCCAATCGATCTAAACTGTTTACTTCATGTCTACGAGCAAGATTTTGCCCGAGCTGCGCGTTTAGCAGGAGATGACGATGAAGCAACACGCTGGGACACATGCGCAGCGACAAGAAGAGAGCAAATCAACTCTACACTCTGGAATCAACGACAAGGTTTTTACTTCGACTACAACTACCATGAAGATAAAAAATCACCTGTCTGGTCACTAGCTGCATATTACGCTTTATGGTCAGGTGTAGCTACCGATAAACAAGCAGAAAAACTTGTTGAGACACTACCAAGGTTCAAAAAACCAGGTGGACTAACAACAACTATCGGAAATATGATGCTCACAAAACTGTTTGGCTCGACTAAGACTCAATGGGCGTATCCAAATGGCTGGGCACCTCTGCACTACATCACGATAAAAGGTCTCCAGCGCTATGGCTACGAGAAAGAAGCGAAAGAGCTCGCCCGAACATGGATCGCCAACTGTAACTCATGGTTTGTGAGACACGGTGAATTCTTAGAAAAATATAACGTCGTTGAACCACAAAAAAAACCAGTAGCAGGTGTGTACCCTTCTCAGTCAGGATTCGGCTGGACGAATGGTGTCTTTACAGCTCTATCACGCGAATTTCTCGAAGACAACTCAGGAGAAACCTAAGACTCTTCTTCCTCTTGTTTGTAAGCCACTTCTGTCATCTTCTCTAAACTTTCTTGCATTCCCAGGAGTTGACCAGGGCTTATGACTGACTCTATAACTGCAGTATACCCATCAACAACCTGATACGCTAGCCGGACGACTTCTTCTCCAATCCGCGTCAATGAAACATCACTCCCTCCGCTGCGTGATTCATTTGTGTACACGAGCAAACCTTTTTTATAAAGAAGCTTAACCTGCCTGCTTATACCTGCTTCTGTTTGGCGAAGCATTGAGGCGAGTTCGTTTTGTTTTGCAATACCTTTGTAAGAAACCGCCTCGAGTACTTTGTACTGAGCAAGGCCGATACCAACACGTTCTTTAATAGCTTCATCGACACTTTTGTGCAGTGAAGTGCTTAAATTATGTAATAACCAAAAACTTTTAGTACTCATCTAAGTAGCTCATACCTTTACATGTTAATCATAGCACTAAACGGTATGGCGTAATTTATAAAACGATCATTGCAATGGCCATCAATGCCATACCAACGTCTTCAACAAAGCTAATGCGAGAGAGCGGGAGTTTGATGATGTTACCTAAACACACGCAATGAACGTCCTCTTTGCTCATTATTGACTTCGCTACACCGATGGAGCTAACGAGAGATACAACGAGCACCACACCATTGAGGACTAGAGAATTACCACTACCCGCTAAATATAAGACGCCGAACAACAACTGCAAAAACGGGTATGAGAATGCGTACGCAAGACTTTTCTTTGCGATAATGTCATAACTCTGAAATCCATATGCGAACTCGCGAATGTTAATTAATTTAAACGCTGCGAAAACGACAAAGAACACACCCATAAAGCTTTCCATAAATGCAAACACCGTGATGCTGTCACTTGGTGTCCAGATGTACGCGAGAGCAGTAATGACGAGCATCACACCGACAAACTTGAGGTACTCTAGCTTAGTATCCGGCTGATTATGATGCATCATGTGGTTATGGTCGTCCATGTGTTACCAGTATAATACATAGTTCGCGACACTAAGCATTCATGTTCGCGTACGCATCGCCTAATCGCTGCCACTGCTCAAAATCAAGTTGCTGCGCTCGAAGGTTTCCATCGACAGTAGCTTGTGTTAATAGTTGTGCTACTTGCTCTTTTGATAGGTGCGATGAATTCTGTAATGAGTTAGCAAGTTTTTTACGCTTCTGTGAAAAGCAGAAGGAAACGAGAGAAGTAAAAACGTCAAATGGCGTGGAAATCACTGGTTTATGTCGCCGATTCATAACCACTACTTGCGAATCAACTTTAGGTGGTGGTGTAAACAATTCTGCTGGCACCTCTACGCCTAAACTACACTCAAACCAATATTGAGCGACACATGAAAGTGTACTCATTTTCCCCGGGTCAGCAGCTATTCTTTCCGCTACTTCTTTTTGTACAAGCAACACAGCACATGATGGTATATTTTCAGTTTCAGTGATTTGTCTGATGAGATGACTCGTTAAGTAATAAGGAATATTAGCTACTATCTTGAAATCCGTTGGTAGTTCAGTAAAATCAAAGGTTCTGATATCGCCTTCGATAACTGATACATTATCGTATGGGGTAAATTTACTAGTAAGACCGGCGATTAAATCTTGATCAAACTCGAGAGCAATTACAGTAGCGCCAGTTTCAGCAAGCTTTGAAGTCAGTGGACCTTTTCCTGGTCCGACTTCTAAGACTGTGTCGGTGTCTTTAATATCGGCATCACTCACAATACTATCTAGAGTAGCTTCATCGTGTAGCCAATGTTGTCCAAGCTCCTTTTTCGTCATCACCTGTATTGTAACAGGATTTATAAAGTTTTGACTGAACTGAAAAGATTTTTAAACTGAGACTTTAAATTCTCGGAAATGTAAAATCCTGGATTTTCTTTATAGTTATCAATCATTTCCGGCATTAGGCCTTCAGAATAGTTTAACGGCGTGTTTAGATGGAAACGAAGTCCTGCGATACCCTCAAGGCTAGGGTCAATAATCACAGCCGAAGAATAATACCCCGTGCAGTAGCCAATACCATTCGGGATTCCTGCTTCAAATTTCTCGAATGCGTACATTGTGTCAGTGTCGAGCAAGGTTTTAGTGAGCGTGACGTAATCTTGTGGCTTATCTACTGTTTCATCTCTATCTACACTCTCGCCTTCTTCAAGTTTGTAGTCATCTAATGAAGATCCATCGAACACAGCACCTATCCGTGGGTCTAAGCATGTTCCGTCGGATCCGAAAGGTTGATAGTCAGAAGTCGAAGCACTAAACCGAACAGCACTCATGTTTGTAAAAGTGCCTGTTATTAAGCTGCCAGATTCGCCTTCGCTTTCTTCGGTTGCAACTTCCCCCCAATCAGCAGGGTATTCGAAACCAAAAGCTAGAGAAGTGTTTTCATATCCTGTAAATTCATTTTCTTCTACTGCTTCAGTTGCTTGATTACTATCGTCTATAATCGAGCTTTGGGCTGTATTGATGTTGTTGGCTTCGTCTTCATTTAGTTCTTCGAGATACAAATACCCTACTACACCAAGTGCTGACACTAGAACAAGGACTAGCAGTCCTACAAGTAAACTCTTATGCGATTTTGGTTTATCCTGTGTTGAAGTCACTGAAACCGGATCAGTTAGGTTTGTATTTTTTGTATCTATCGAACTATGTGTATTCTGGTTACTGCCTTTGTTGTCTTCCATATATCACTTCCTCTTTATTGAAGATATGATATCACTAATGCTTATATTAAGGAAAACTTACTACCACCAATGTTGGACCAACCATGCGTTGTACGCGCCTTGCCAGCCACCGTACCGGCCAGCAGCGTAACCACTACACCACCGAAGCTGAGTTACAGGGTTAGTTAGATAATCTCCACCAACACTAGCCATCTTGCTTGCAGGTAATGATTGGCACAATCCATACGCACCTGACGAGCTATTTCTAGCGCCTGGCCTCCAACCTGACTCTCGTGAAATAATATAGTCTACATACGCATAATCCGACTCAGCTATACCCGCAGCCGCCATAAGAGATGCCTTATCCCCGGAGACATTAATAGTTGCGCTAAGAGTAGCAGGTTTAGTCCCGCGTCGTACACGAGCTGTAACAGGCTTTTTAACCGTAACTGTTTGCAATTCTCTTCTTTGTGTTTCATTTCCCTCGTCATCTAGCGTCACTTCATAAATCACCGCTTCTACACCATCTACACCTGGTATTTCAACTTCTGTGGTGCCAACCTCCATGTTGTCATCCTCAACATACTCTGTGTCGAAAGGTATAGATCTATTTTGTGATACGGTTGTGATGCCCGCTTTGTTTACTGCGACTAGCTCTGTGTCACTTAGTAGGGTTTCTGGGCTTGAAGGTTGTATCGTTTCATCGAGCCCCAATACAATGCCCTTTTCTTCTAACAACTCACCGACTGTGCTTGCTGTTGTCCGAACGGATGTCAAGCTTCCGTAGATATTCATCTGAATTTCTTTTGAGCGTTTTATCTCTATTTTCTGTGCAGGCTCGATAGCTAATGAAGGAGTTTCTTCGACGGGCAGCACTAGGATTTCATCCTCTGCTTCAAGTTCTAGACCGGCTTCTTGCGCAATCAAACGTGGTGACTTCTGTGCACTTAGAGTCGTAACCGTCCTATCCCCGTCTATTAACGCTATCGGCCTAGCACGGTAGACGGTTATCTGCATATCATCAAACTCGACAGGCTCTTCAAGACCAGGCTCTACGATATCTTCTTCGATAATGTCTATGCCTTGTTTCTCTAACACTTCAGCAACGGTAGTTGCGCGAGTGGTGATTGTCAGCTTCTGGTCGTCTACGTAAATCTCCGCATACCTGATATCATTCGCACCTTGAGTTGAACCTCCAAACGAAATAAAAGCCGCCATGCCAAAAAACAATGTGATAAAGAAAATACTCACGGGTATAAAAAATGGATGACGCATCCAAAATGGCGATTTTTTATGTAATTTCTTCTTAAGTTTGTGAATCTTTTTCTGCATAGGGATCATGCTGAAAGCGCGTATAGTAAAATGTCTATATCAGTTATGCACGCTTTAAAGCATAGGTAATTATACCAGATTTAGAGAGATATATCACTTGGCAAGGCCCTGCCAACTTCTCTTGCAGTGGGCTTAAACCATCGAATCTCTCGTATCTCGTATGATGGTTTTATGGAACTGATATCGGTATCGGTTACTAATGACTTGAACAAAATCACTCGAAAAAGCAGCCCTGATACGTTCATAATCCTCGTCCCTTCATGCAGAGGTTCCACAACCTGTACATCCAAGCTAAGCTCTTCGTAAACTTCACGCATTGCCGCTTCTTTAGGTGATTCACCAAACTTAACACCCCCACCTGGCAGCATCCAAGTATCAGCACCAAAAGAATGCTTAACTAACAAAACTCTGCCATCAGGCCGATATATCGCAACTCGAGCACGCAGAAATAACGGTGCAAAGAACCACATCAGAGGCCACAAAAGGATATAAAGCGTTTTGCTGAGTAGTCTATATTTGCTCAATCGGTGCAAAATCAGCATCTAACTTCTTCATTCCTTTACGTCCAAAATCAATCGCGAGCATACTTCCGTTCGTATCTCGCACGACGCCTACTCCAAATAGTGGATGCTTAACTTTCATGCCGACAGAAAAGTCAGGCACAAAACGCTCACCACTCGGCTGTTTTTGAGAGCTAATTTTCTCTGCCCAATTGCTCAAGTTTTCACTACTTGAATAATCCTGCTTTCGCAGAGCACCACTGTCACCACTAGAAAATCCGCCGTATCCTTCACGTACTTCCTCTCCGTCAATTTCACTTAAAAATCGTGCTGGAGGGTTGTGCTGTGTGCCACCGAAAAGCATTCGCGACGACGCATGATACAAGTAGAGCTCTTCTTTTGCACGAGTCATGCCAACGTAACAAAGCCGACGTTCTTCTTCGAGTTCTGACTGGTCATACATCGCTCTTGAATGCGGGAAAACCGTTTCTTCCATACCTGCGATAAACACGACTGGAAACTCCAGTCCTTTTGCTGCATGAATCGTCATAAGTGTAACGGAATTGTTCTGTTGATCTAACTTATCAACATCCGCAACAAGTGAAACTTCTTCCAAAAATGCGCTGAGACCAATATCCGAAAAACTCGAAGCAACACTTGAAAGTTCGCGTACGTTTTCTTCTCTGGCTTCTCCAGCTGGAGTACCGTCGCGTAAATGCTCGTAATAATTTATCCGTCGGACAAGAGTATCAATGATTGTTGATGCAGAGCTATCTTCAGAAATTAACTGTACCCCTACCACTATGTCAGCAAGGTCTAACAAACCAGTTTTTGCCTTTGCCGGTAATGAGGGGATGTCCGCAGCATGTTGTAGCGACTCGAGTAAGCTTGCATCATTTTCTTGTTGCCATTCGTAAAATCGCTGCAAACTTTTTGCACCAATCCCTCGCGCTGGCACATTAACGATTCGCTCAAAACTAACTCGATCTGATGGCTGATAGATAAATCTAAGATACGCTAAGATATCCTTAATTTCTTTACGGTCGTAAAATCGCTGCCCGCCGATAATTTTATACGGCACCCCGTAGTGCAAAAATGCTTCTTCGATAGCACGGCTCTGTGCGTTAGTCCTGTACAGAACACAGAAATCTTTCAGCTGTCTTACGCCCGCATCTGTTGCAGTTTTAATCTTACGCACGATAGACTCTGCTTCATTTCGCTGTGTTCCTACTGCAATAATCTGCACCGCTTTACCACTCGTGCTATCGGTCCAAAGCTTTTTATCACTACGTTGTTGGTTTTTTGTAATCACTGCATGAGCGGCATCCAATATTGGTTTAGTTGAACGGTAGTTTTGTTCTAGTTTTATGACAGTTGTATCTTTAAAATCTCGCTCAAAGTTTAGGATATTGCGAAAATCAGCTCCACGAAACGCATAGATTGACTGCCAATCATCACCTACTACAGCGATGTTTTTGTTTTCATTCACAAGCATCTTGATAAGCTTGTATTGCGCTCCGTTGGTGTCTTGGTACTCATCGATCATGATGTACTTGAACTTACTACGGTATCTTTCACGTACTTCAGGAACTCCTGATAACAACTGCAATGTTTTCATTATCAAATCGTCAAAATCAAGTGCTCCTGATTCTTTCAGTAGTTTCTGATACAGCGGGTAGACATCTGCGGCATTATTCTGTATCGGTGAACGAGCTGTACTGCGATATTCATCAGGTGAAATCGCTTCGTTTTTCGCGCTCGAAATAGCGTTTGCAATACTGCGCGGTGGGAACGTTTTTTCGTCTATGCCAAGTTCTTTGCTGACTTGTTTTATCGCCGCTAGCTTGTCTGATTCATCATAAATTACAAAACTCGATGGCACGCCAATGTGCTCACCATCCCGCCTGAGAAAACGTACGCATACGCTATGGAATGTACCCATGAATGGCAGGAAGCTTCTGTTATCAGGATTTTTACCTAACAACTGAGCGACTCGCTCACGCATTTCACGCGCTGCCTTATTTGTGAAAGTAACAGCCAAAATCTCATCAGGAAACGCTAAATTCTCAAGCAATATATAAGCAAGCCGATGAGTGAGCGTCTTTGTCTTCCCAGAGCCTGCACCTGCCTGAATAAGCAATGGGCCATCTGTCGTTACTACCGCACGTTCCTGCTCAGGGTTAAGACCCTGAAGTATTGTTTGTTTGTCTAACATTACCACTATATTGTAACAAGCTAGCGGTCGTTATTCAGATAGTTATTACTCTTGATATGAAAGTGTATCTAAAATTGCTTTAAGCTCGAGTACTTCCGTATCTTCAGCAGTAAAAGCATCTTCTTCGCTTCCGAGTCCATAGTCGAATACGACAGATTCGTATGTAGCATCATTCGGTATCATCGAGATTCCTGCAAAGACATATGCGATACCTGCCGTTTCAAAGATAGCATAATTCTCTCCTGTCAAAAGTACGCTTGCTCCTTCTATCGCAGATTTAGTAGTAGATTCTAGATCTAGATATAAGATGCTCACCTCATCATTACTTACAGTATATGCCTGGAGGTTTAAAGTAGGGCTGTCGTGACCAGTAGGACCAACCCTGTCTTTAGTATTGAGAGTAAAGAAATAGTCACTATTTTCTTCAAAATAGAAATACTCTTTCCCGGGAACACCTGCGTCTCCTCGTGTGATAGTTCCATAGCTCTCTGGGTACTCAAAGCTCATATTTGGGTTAGTGAACGTTACTAAGTTGGTATCGTCATCGGCTTGCGTAACAGTGAACGTAAGCTCTGATAACCCATCATCACCCTCTTCGCTTCCATCTTCTTCGGTTGATTCGGCTTGTTTATTTTCCACGCCGTTTGACTGATTAACTTCTTTGGATTCAACTTCATTTTGGCTTTCACTATTTCCAATGATCCTAAATGGCAGCAACTCACCACCAGGGATTACACCTGCATCAGCGAGAGCGTATACACCGATAAAACTTACTACTATAGCGAATACTATCGCTGCAACTTTACCAAATGCGCTCTCATGTTTTTCATGGATTGTAACGAAATACTTACGAGATTTTTTAAGTTCTTCTATCTTCTCTTCGCGTTCACTCTCTGCGTCTTGGACTGACTTTTCTTCATTTTCTGCTTGAGCGACAACATCACGCTCTTGCTCATCGTTTAGCGATGTATCTGTTTCTGTTTTCTCAGATTCTTCAGGTACTGATTCTGTTTTCGACTCCGCAAGCTCTGCTACGTTCTTAGAAGTTTCTTCTTCTAGTGGTTCAATCCTAATTTTTTTACTTGGTGCACTTTCTTTTTCTGGAGCTACTTCTTCGTCTGCTGATTGAGTCTGCTGATCTTTCTTAGACGCCAAAGTGGTATCGGACGCAGATTTATGACCAATAACCATTGGCTTAGATCCTATGTTTAACTTACTTTCTGATGGATCTACAACATCAAATGCTTTCGATTCGTCTTTTTTAGCTGCCATTTTTTATAGGTCCTTCATCTGGGCTATTTTATACGCCGTATTGTGTATCGACGCGAACTGATCAGAGTCAAGACTCGCTCCGCCCACAAGAACACCATCACAATCTTTTAGCTCCATGAATGTTCGTGCATTATCTGGCTTTACGCTCCCACCATACAGGATTCGTGCATATTTTGCCGCTCGATCACCGTGTAGATCTTTAATTTGTTTACGTATAAAAGCCATTGCTTCTTGAGCTTCTTCTGGTGTCGGTGTTTTTCCGGTGCCGATTGCCCAGACAGGTTCATATGCAATAACCATCACACTCATTTCACGACTAGTGATATTAAGTGTGTCTGAACTAAGTTGTCTATGAAGTACGTGATGTGTTTCATTTGCGAGTCGTTCTTGCAGTGTCTCGCCAACACATAAAATAGGGATAATGTCATTTCTGATCGCGGCTTGGACTTTCTTAGCTAACACATCATCTGATTCATTAAATTTGTGACGTCTATCAGAATGCCCGATAATACTATAGTGAACTATGTCATGCAGCATGGCCATTGAAACTTCACCAGTATATGCTCCAAAGTCATTATAAAATCCATCTTGTGATGCAAGGCGAAACTTTCGCCTATCTAAGTTGACGCTGATCGGCTGCAACGCCAAAAAATTAGGCGCCAACACGCATTCAACGTTTTGACGGATTGCTATCTTCTCTTCCAGTCGATGCATAAAACGAGACGCTTCACCGACTTTAAGGTTCATCTTCCAGTTAGCAGCCACCATGACGGTTCTATTGTGTCTCATCTAGTTTTCTCCCTCTTTGTCTTGCAATGCCTCGACTCCTGGTAACTTCTCTCCGCTCATCAGGTCTAAGCTTGCTCCACCACCCGTAGAAACATGGTTAAACATATCAACAAGGTCACGCGATTCGACAAACCCAGCAGTGTCGCCACCTCCTATTACAGAAAATGGCTTCGTACCGTATCGTCCAGCCATAGCATGCAGAATCGCTTCACTACCATGCCCAAATGGACCAACTGGGCCATGTAGTGCTGGTACTTCTGCAACTCCCACTGTGCCATTCCATATCACTGTTTTTGCTGACTGCATGAGACCGACAATAAACGCGGAACTAAACGGTCCAATATCGAGAATTTTTTCATGAGCGTGGACGCTATACGATGTCTTCTTTGGTGTCGCTGGATAACTTTCGATGTCTGCGACTGAGTGCGTGTCCCAGTCAACGATACGCAGTGTCGTGTCGCTTGTAATATCTTCTGATACAACTGCGTCCTGAGGTAGATAAAAAATTAACCCTCGCTTTTTATTCTCTTCTCTTGCGAGTTCTATGATGTCTCGTGCTGTATCAAGCTCTTCTTTGTCGTACAAGCTTTCACCGACTTCAATCCCTTGTGATTTTAGGAAGGTGTTCGCCATTGCACCACCAACCACAACATAGTCAGCAGTAGAAATAAATCGTTTTAGTATCTGAAGCTTGTCTGCAATCTTTGCTCCACCAATAATTGCCATGAGAGGTTTGTCAGGACTTTCAATAGCGTCGGTAATCGTATCGACTTCATCTGAGAGTAACATCCCAGCAACGGACGGCAAGTGCTTAGTCACAGCGTCGGTACTAGCGTGCGCACGGTGCACGACGCCAAAACCATCTTGCACAAACACTTCTGCGTGAGTATCAATCGCCAAATCTTCTGCAAAATCGACATCGTTTGATTCTTCTTCAGCATGAAAACGTAAGTTCTCAAGCAACACAATATCTCCTGGTTTCATTGAGCTCGTTGTTTCTTTAACGGCATCACCGACGCAGTCAGAAACGAATGTTACATCTTTTTTCACGAGCTTCGACAGCTCTTTCGCAACTGGTTTAAGTGAATACTTAGAAACAGTTTCGCCTTTTGGTCGCCCTAAATGTGAGCAAATGACAATTTTACAGTTTTTTTCGAGTAAATATTGAATCGTTGGGAGGCTTTTTGTAATACGGTAATCGCTTGCTACCTCTCCGTCTTTAATCGGCACATTATAATCAGCGCGAAGAAGCACTGTTTTACCTGAGATATCGATATCTTTTATTGTTTTTTTCGTGAACATTCCACCCTCAATGGTTCTATAACTCAATTCTAAAGCATAACCACTAAATATCAAAGTTATGAGTACAACTTAGAGAACGCGGACTTTAATGGTATCTGTACTGCCGACGACGCCCGGGTATTTACCAGAGGCTGAGACAACTGTATCGCCTTTGCTTAAGACATTTGATTTTACGAGGAAGTTCGTAATCTTAGTTGCAGCTGTTTTACTGTCTCGTCGTACGTAGCTCTTAACACTATAAGTGAGTGCTAACTGATTTGCGACACGCTGGTCACTTGTCACAGCAATTACCGGACGACTTGGTCGACGAGCGGCGATGTTTAGTGCAGTCGCGCCAGATTTCGTTTCTGCAACGATAGCAGTAGCATCAATTTCATTAGCTAGCGTAAGTACAGCGCTTGTAATTGCTGTTTTAACGTCATGAACTACATCATCACCCAGTTTAAACACAGCTTCGACAGGACTGTTTTTCTCTGTATAGAGCACAACTCGCTTCATGAACTGCACTGCCTCTACTGGATAGTCTCCTGATGCAGTCTCGTCACTTAACATCACACAATCAGCGCCAACAACTACAGCTGTTGCAATATCTGATACTTCAGCTCGAGTAGGTTCTGGCGCACTTGTCATACTTGCAAGCATTTGTGTTGCTACGATAGAAACTTTTGATTTCGCTCGGCATAAACCAATAATGTTTCTCTGAACAATCGGCACTGCTTCTGCTAATGTTTCGATAGCGAGGTCACCGCGTGCCACCATGATCGCATCGGCTTCATCGATAATTGATTCTATATTTTCTATCGCTGCATTTGTCTCAATCTTGGCGATAATTTTCGCTTTAGAGTTATGGTTGTTGAGCATCCTGCGGAGTGACTTGATATCGTCAGCGTGTTGCACGAAACTTAGGGCGACGTAGTCAATGTCTTGTGTTGCACCAAATGCGACGTCAGCTTTATCTTTTGCTGTAATGATATCTCCGCCAAAATCAGTATCTGGGAGATTTAATCCTTTTCGTTTTACGATATACCCACTGTTTTCAACTGTCGCATACACTTTGCCGTCACGAACACTCGAAACAGTTGCACGGACTTTACCGTCAAACATGTAGAGTCGCTCGCCGCGCTTTATCTTTTTGCTGATATCGTACTGCACTGGGATATGACCTGATGCTTCGTAATCTGCTTTGTATTCAAGGACAATGTTCTGCCCTTTTGAAAGTGTGATCTCACCCTCAAAGTCACCGAGTCGGATCTTTGGTCCTTGTAAATCTTGAATGATAGCTACAGGCTTACCAAGTTCTTTAGAAGCCTTTCGTACCCAAGGGATTCGCTCACCATGCTCTTCGTGGTCGCCGTGACTGAAGTTTAGTCGGATACCATTTGCTCCAGAGTTAATTAACTTCTTAACCGCTTCTGCACTATGCGTTGACGGCCCTACAGTAGCGATGATTTTAGTTCGTTTGTAATCTTGGATTGGTGTTGTGTTTTCTTTGCTCATGTATAAAAAGTAACGATAAATTCGTCCAATTAAATTAATAAATTGTCATCCCACCTGCAACTAAAGAGTGTGAAAAATGATTTAATGCTAGTATACCACCCCTGTTTATGGTTGTAAACTAGCGTTTATTGAACGGTCGAGCGAGTTGCAACGTATCATCGATTGCTTCAATGCGCAGTAACTCGTTATGCTTCGCGGTGCGCTCACTCCGGGACAAACTCCCCGTCTTTATCTGTCCTGCACCTGTACCGATAGCTAAATGTGCAATCGTAACATCTTCTGTTTCACCACTACGATGAGAGATAATGGTATTCCAGCCATGCTTCTGTGCTTTTTTAATAGCATGAATTGTTTCCGTGAGAGTGCCGATCTGGTTAGGTTTTATCAATATACTGTTACATGCACGTAGGTTAATCGCTCGCTCTAAACGCTCGATATTTGTTACTAAAAGATCATCTCCAACTAATTGCAGATTACCGATATTTTTTGTGAGCTCCTGCCATCCAGCCCAATCATCTTCGGCTAATCCGTCTTCTATTGATATCAGCGGATATTTCTCAGTGAGCTCACGGATATATGAAATCATCTCAACTGAAGTCAAAACTTTGTTATCACGACCCAATGCATACTTTCCTTCTTCGTAAAATTCACTTGCGGCAATATCAGTTGCAAAATCAACGTCTCTACCTGGTTCGTACCCAGCTTGTCTACACGCGTCTATGAGCAAGTCCAGCATTTGGGCATTTGACGTGACAGGATAGGTAAACCCTCCCTCGTCGCCTACAGCAGTAGTATGCCCAGAGTGCAATATGATAATTTTAAGTGATTGGAAAATCTCTGCACCAATCTGTAGCGCATCTGCGTAAGATTGAGCGTTTGTAGGTATTACCATGAATTCCTGAAAGTCTGATGAGTTGGCAGCATGTTTCCCGCCGTTCAAAAAATTCATCATCGGCAATGGCAAGCTTTTAGCAGGATTTCCGGCAATATCATTAATGTGAGCGTAGAGCAGAATATCACGATACCTCGCCGCTGCATGTGCTACGGCCAGCGATACAGCAAGTATTGCATTTGCACCTAAGTTTGATTTATTTGGTGTATCATCTAAGTCGATCATTAGTTGATCAATCAAAAATTGATCATCAGCGAGCTTGCCTGTCAGTGCTGGACTAATGATTTCATGAATATTCCTGATAGCTTTTTGGACGCCCTTACCGTTGAATGTATCTCCTCCATCGCGCAGTTCTAAGGCCTCGTGAACGCCCGTTGAAGCACCAGACGGCACAGCTGCTCTACCAAATATTCCACCCTCAAGCCAGACATCAGCTTCGACGGTCGGGAGACCACGTGAATCAAGAATTTGACGTGCTTCAATGTGATGAATTTTCATACTTCCTATATCTTCTCATACTGCTTATGTATAATAAAGTCGCATGGCATTACTTTATTTCTATGACACAACCGAAGCTGATGAGAATCAACTTTCAGATGCGCTCAAACAGACTGACCATTCTTGGAAGTTTGTATCTGAGAATATCTCATTAGAAAATAGTGACCCTGAGGCTGAAGTTATATCTGTGTTTGTTGGCAGCAATGTGACTCGAGAAATAATTGAGCGCATGCCTAAGCTACGCCTCATCGCATGTCGATCAACTGGCTTTAATAATATAGACATCGAGGCAGCCGAGGAACGAAATATCACAATTGTGAATGTTCCAACGTACGGTGAACACACGGTTGCTGAATATGCGTTCACACTACTGCTATCACTCGTAAAAAAGCTGCCTGATAGTTTGCACAAAACACAGAAAGACCAGCCAGACATCATGGGGTTTGACCTTAAGGGGAAGACATTTGGTGTCATCGGCACTGGACATATCGGGCAACACGCGCTGAAAATCGCGCATGGCTTTGGCATGAAAACAATCGCGTATGATGCATTTCCTAAACAAGAACTTGAAGGCTCTCTTCACTTTTCATATGTATCTCTCGAAGATTTATTAAAAAACGCAGATATCATCAGTCTACATGCACCCTACCTACCAACGACACATCACATCATAAACGAAGAGCGAATCAACATGATGAAAAATGGATCTGTGTTAATAAATACTGCACGCGGGAGCTTAATTGATACAAAAGCACTTGTTGAAGCTATCAGCTCAGGTAAACTTGGCGGAGCGGCTCTAGATGTTGTCGAAGGAGAAGAATTTCTTGATATCAATAATCAGCAAGAATTATCACGCAACCCTAGAGTGAAAGAAGCTCAGCTTGAACAAAATTTACATATATCGATCTTGAGCAAACTACCAAATGTCATCATCACACCACATAATGCTTTTAATACGTTTGAAGCCGTGCAGCGAATTAACTCGACCACTGCTAAAAATATTATTGATTTCTGGTATGGGAGCGTCCCGAACAAGGTGCAAAAACCTGAAAAAACACTCGGGAAATTACTCATAGCTCGACATACCGAAAGTGAATGGAATGCTACAGGACAGTGGACGGGACGAACCGACACTCACTTAAGTGAAAAAGGCTTCAGAGATGCCGTAACATTAGGTCAGAAACTTAAAGAGCTCGATATCGCAATTGATATCGCTTACTGCTCTGAGCAAATACGGACTCGCGAAACACTGGAAGGGATTTTAGGCGCCTCACAACAGTTCAGTGTGGACATAGTAAGGAACGGGGCTGTTAATGAGCGCGACTATGGTGACTATACAGGAAAAAACAAATGGGAGATGAAAGAAATTCTTGGCGAAGAGCACTTTAACGCTGTACGTCGTGGCTGGGACGTTGGTGTTCCTGGAGGTGAAACGCTTAAAACAGTCTATGAACGGGTGATTCCTTTTTATAAGGAAGTGTTGTTTCCGATTATCCAAAGTGGCAAGAATGTGCTGTTAGTAGCTCACGGCAACAGTATCCGTTCACTCATGAAATACCTTGAAAATATTTCAGATGAAGATGTTGAACAGCTTGAAATGCTTTTTGGCGAGATAGTCATCTACAGTCTTAATAACGAAGGCCGTATGAAAGAAAAATCAAGCGTCCATATCGAGTCTGAAGCACCCAACGCATAAGCAGTAAAGTGCTTGAAGTTTTTCTTCACCTCTGTTAAAATAACACTCTGAGAAACACATTTTCGCGAGAGGATTCGTGAAAATGAGAGGAGGCGACCTGGTGAAAGTGCCTGAAGCGACGAGGAACTTGTTTCGTCGGCGGTTCTGGCGCAAGCACCATTACGCGCCGACGAGGTCCCATCGTCTAACGGCTAGGACACCAGGTTTTCATCCTGGCAATAGGGGTTCGATTCCCCTTGGGATCACCAACTAAACAACGTCACCATCTGGTGGCGTTTTTTAGTGATAATCCTTTGATGTATCTAGCCAACTTATTGCTAGATTACTGCAATAGTGAGGGCATCTATATAAATGATACTGTAGCTTGACAGCTAAAACTTTTGCATTGAATTAGCTACTGCTCAATTAATAAGTTTATTGATAGAATACTTATTAAAGAATATTTTAAATAAAAGGAGTTAGAAAAATGCAAGGTTTATTAATTGGTACTATTATCTATATTTTATTTGGTGTGATACTTTTTAAAATTTTAAAGAACCGTAAAACTCAAAAATACGATGGGATAACAAATAAAACGTACACAATAATTGGTATCGTATTGCGCGAAGACAACAATGCTTTAGATGAGGCAGTAGTTACGTTTAGTATAGAAGGAGATGTGAAAATTAGCACAATCAATTCTGATGTACACATCGAATCTTCAGAAATAAGCAAATTTAATATTCCAATTACTGCGTCTCTAGCTACATCTCATATTTTTATTCGCACCACTAACAATCATATCTATAGAATGTTTAACGATGTCACGAAAAAAATGCTTATGAGAAAAACAAATGCTGTATATTCCCAAAATCTTGCTTCAGCCCCTGTGAGTGACGTTGATGCACTGCTTCAATATTCAACGAAAGGGACAAATCCGTACTATACATCTGACAACCATACAAAGTTCCATCAATGGTTGGAGTATAATAAATTTCCAAATTACTCGTCACAAATAATGGCTAGTGACCTTGTAGGTTTTGTAATTATCATGCTATTACCTACGATGTTACTAGCTGGAATCTGGATAGAAAAAATCAGTAGCGCAATCACAGGTAGTCCTAGTTTGGGTACTGCGATAATGGGCTGGTTAGTGATTGTTTCACTATTCTCAGTAGGATTTGTGAAAATTTATATGTCGTATTCATTGAGAAAGAAGTTAAAAAACGCTTACAAAAATACATCAAATTAAGACAGACTTCTGATTTTAGGGCTACTTGTTACTAGGACTCAGTTATGAGTAAAACAACGCTCTCCACACTCTTAATTTTATTACCTATCGAATGTTTTCTAACCAGTAATACTTGTGGTTAAAGTGATGTATGTCTACAAGCTATTTAAGTAAAAGATACATTGTCATTCGTGTTATTAATTTCAGCATCTATCTCTTGATTGTTCTACCACAATTTGGGAGTTTAAACCAAGACTAGTTTTCTGTATATTAATCGAGTACGCACATGCCACTTCACCTTTAGGTAGATTCGTTTCGTATCCTAAATAACTAGTAAATTCTACTCCTCGGCTGTCCTTAATAATGTAATTCACTTGCCTAGCTTTAAGTTCACTAGCGTCAATGTCTTCAAGATCTGTTAGTAAACGTGGAAAGGTGGAATGCTTGTCATAGTAATTATCTAGTTTCTGAGCATACGAGTCGACCAAATCCTGGTCACTAACTTTAAAATAACTGTTATATACAAAGTATAAAAAAACTGCAAGGAATATAAATCCCACTACTGATAAGATCCGCTTAGATCTAGTGCTAAGTTTCAAGAACATACCTTCATAAATTTAATAGTCAATAGTTCAGATTTTAAAATGTTTGCTTTATTTGAACATATCATTCACTGTACTGCGTTTACTACTGGCGTTGAGGGATGTGAGTGGCTGTATACGCGTTGATTCAGGTTAGTGTTTTCATCAATCATTACTAGAGCTTATCATTATTTTACCCGATAACCTAGCTATCCAAAATTTTTACTTCTCCTTAAGATCATTTTTCTAACCTTAGATATAAAAATCCGCTGATTCTCGCTCGAATTCCAGCGGATTTTTGGTAATGCTATCGCCAGCCCTTCTCTTTTTTTAAGCCGCGTCCCCTCGGCCTTATCCAAAATTGGTCACAACTGCGCCCGACCTTTTTTGGTGAAAAGGGTTTTTTGTTTCTTTGAAGTGTTTGTATTGGTTTTTACTATTAACCAGAGCGGTCAGTCTTTGCTCTTTTTTTTGTTTTTGGCTAATTCACTAAAACCATTTTTATTGTGGCATAGATCAAATGATAATTCTAGTGCTTTTCGTGTGCACACAATCTCTCTAAATACAAAAGACGAACCTCGTGATAAGGTTCGTCTTTTGTTATGCTCTCTTGAATCGAGAGTCGTAGGTTATGCGGTCAGTCGTTAACGCGTTACTTACGTAGAAGTGCGAATCGGTGAGCAAATGCGCCGAACATTGTCGTTGCAAACGCTAGTCCGATGAATGAACCTGCACCAGTGTTAGGAAGGACTGTAGGAGTTTCCTTATCCTTACATCGAGCGTCATCTTTTGGAAGATGTGTAAATCCTTCAATTGGGCAGTTTTCGTAACAGTCGTCACTGTCAGCCGGTAGGTGACCCTTGCCAGGTACTGGACAGTTCTCAACTTCTTCGTCGATAGTAACTTTAACACCACACTCTACGCTTCGTAGTTCATCGTTTACGTTAAATACTACTGTTACTTCGACGTTGTATTCACCAGCTTCGGTGTATTCGTGTTCGATAACGCTTTCTGAAACTGTTGCTTCGCTACCGTCACCGAAGTTGTAAACATAGTGTTTTACTGAAGCTCCACCGTCAACTCGAGTGATCGTGTTGAATCGGAACGTATTTTCAGAGATCAAAGATGCTTTCACTGCGATACATTCGTAAACCGGTTCTTCTGGCTCATCGACTTCAAGTTCACCTTCACAGTCATCGCTTGTTACCGTGCCACCTTTAGTTTGATCTTCGTTAACTGCAACTATAACGCTTGCCTTTATGTCGTACTCACCAGCTTCTGCATATGTGTACTCAAGAGTATTGTCATCGCTTGAGATTGTTTCTACGCCTGTGTTTACTGCATAGCTGACAATGCTTGCGCCATTTTCTGCTGTAGCGTTGATTGTGAAACGGAATGTATCACGGTCAACCTTGAAGATGTTCAGGCTATCACATGAGTAGATAGGCTCTTCAGGCTCTTCACAGTCTTCTTTAACAATTTTTAGATCCGCGTGATCTTGCTTCTCTGCTTTCGTCTCATCTGATTTAACGAATGCAAGGTTTCGGAGTGTTACTTCACAAGCTTCAAAGTCATCTAAAGCCTTTGTCTTGAGCATGACGTACATATCTGCACCAGCAGCGTATGAACCAAAGTTTATTCCACCATCAAATAGTGCTGTGTCATTTTGCTGAGTATTTTGTCGTGTGTCAATCCATCGGATTGATCCAGGTACTAGCTCTACGTGTGGAGGAAGCACATCACGGACAACAACATTGTTGATAGTAGCATCGCCAGAGTTCTTTACTTGGATAGCCCAATCAACTTCATCGCCAGGCTTAGCCGTAGCAGTTTCACCGTAGCTGTTTCCTGTTGCAAGCTTAACTTTCTTCTCGATGTCGATATCAGCTTTGTTGATCTTAACTTGGATTTCTACAGTACTTGCATACTCGAAACAACCAAGGTAGTCACCGTTTAGCTGATCACTTCCGATTGTTGCACCAGTTGTGACGATTGAGTCACTAAGTGCTAAACCGTTTTTGTGATTCCCATTAAAGATCTTTGCAGATCCAGGAACATACTCAATGCTGAATGATTTAGTGTCTACTAATTCAGTTGTATCAGATACTTCAACTGGTGAAGCATTTGATGCGCTGATGTAACTTCGCATTCGAAGCATAGTGTCTGTACCAGTTGGGAGGTCGATACGAACCTTAGTATTCTTCGCTACGCCGACACCATCATTGGTAGTCTGGTTAGCGTTGTTATGTACATATGTACGTAATGTGATGATTCCGTCTTCGTCTTGTGTTACGTAAGGAAGTACATCTTTATATGTACCATCCTCTGCTGTACCACTTGCGTCGAAGAACGCTCGCTCATCACCATAGTCAGGAGTGTTTACAAAACTGTTAAACACTGGTCCTGCTATTGATCCCTTACGGTCGCTAGGGTTGTTCCAGTCGAAAACTGGTCGGTCTGCTGGAGAGAAACCTGCATATGCTGCACCTGTAATAGTTGCTACAAAGATTCCTGCTAGAGCAAAAACTTTTACTTTGTTACTGATTTTATTCATTAGGTTGTGTGCTAGTGATTTCATAGTATTTCCTTTCAAACCTTACTCTAATTACCAAATCCTGGAAGTGGTGCCACTGTGCCAGTTGTTGGATCTTCTGATGTACCCGCTGGAACACTTGTTGAAGCTGGAACAGGCGGGTTAGTTGATGTAGGTGCAGCACCTGTTGTAGGTGTAGGTTGCTGCCCAACTGTTGTTGGTGTGGCAGGTACTACATCTGGACATCCATCGTCATCCTGATATCCATTCCAAGTTTCAGCTTGGTTAGGACACCGATCAATCTCGTTATGGATTCCATCGTTATCTGTGTCCACTAATTCACGATCGCCAGGACCGTAGCCATCATCATCGGAGTCATTTCCTGGATCATCACCGTTTTCACCATTACCACCAGATCCACCACCGCCTTGAGGTGTTGTACCTGTAGGTGGTTTGTCAGGAATGGTTGAATCAACTGGAGGTACTGTTGGTGGAGTAGTTTCTACAGGCGGTTCGGTGACTACTGGTGGAACTGTTGGTGGAGTAGTTTCTACAGGCGGCTCAATGACAATAGGCGGCATTTCAGGTGGTTCAGCAACATACACTGGGTTACCACAACTGTCATCCTCAATCATAATGTCAACGACTTCTACTTCTCTAGATTCACCTTCTTTGTCAACAACGGTAATTGTGCGATATTGGTGAATCACTTCTTCTGTAAGGTCTTTACCGTTTTCTTTTGCAATCTCGACTGCCTTGTTCCATGCATCTACAGTAACTGAGGTACCAAGCAATGTCACATTCATACCTTCTGAAACGTTTGATCGATAATCACGTAACTCAACTTCATCACCAATTCCTGAACCATCAATGTCGTTACACATGTAGTTCTCTCGACTTCCAAACTGCTGTACAGCTTCGTCAGTCATTTGGACAGGACGGCCTGCAGCTACGAATCGAACATATGAATTTTCGTGATTCTGGTATTTCTCTTCAGCGTCTTCGTTAGTAGCGTAACCACTTAGTAGAGCTTCAAGAACTTCCTCTGAACCGGTTTTTCGTACGAACAAGTTGTACTTAGCCTCGAGTAGATCTTCATTTTCTTCTTCAGTGATTTGATTAAGCATGAAGTTAACATCCCATTCTCCTGGGTTTTTCTCAGCACCACAGTTGAATACTCCCATAGCTGCTTCGTTAGAAATTTGCTCATCGCTACCATCAAAATAACCAATGCTTTGCTCAGCTATAGTAGTAGTTGTAGACGACTCAACTGAAGTAGTTGAAGGATTTGCTTCTGTAGTTACAGGAGCTGTGCCATCTGAGCCAGTAGCTCCAAATCGATATTCTCCATCAGCTTCGCTACCACAAGCAGCTAGTGCTACTGCACCAAATGCTAGTACACCGACTCGTGCACGTAGTGAAAACTCTCGTGTGTGTCGTAAGGCGTTATTGTGTCTCATTATAATGTCTCTCCGATTCTATTAGTTATTACTCTGATACTCAGGAACAGGGATCCCAGGTACAGCAGTTTGTAAATCATTAGTTTGTACAGCTACACAGTCATTGAAAACAAGTTCTCGTGCTGTTTCTACAGCACTCTGATCTAAGTCAGAAGTTGTTATGTTTCCTTGAGCATCGATTGCAATTGACTGAGAGGTTGTCTCGTCAGCAGCCTCAAGGCAAAGTTGTCCAATACCTTCATACACTGAAACAATGTCAGACTCTAAGTCTTCGATTCGTCCAGGTAGTGGATTGTCAAACAGATCCCACTCAGCATCACCGTAAGGAGCTTTAATTTGCCAGCCGTCGTTACCAGCAACATTTCCTGGCACAACTTCTATATCTGTATGATCATTAATCTTATCTGTTACTACTAAGCCACCTACAACTATTGCAGGAATGGCCAACAGCTTTTTGCTAACTGGTATATTCCAGCTTCCGCTCAGACGCTCTTTCGTTCTTGCAATAAAACCTTTATTAGGACTTACTGCAGTTGTTGGTTGTGTCATTTGTAAAACACTCCTTAATTCTTATTAGTAGAATTTGTCCTGCCCACCTCAATATGAACAGTTTCATGCTCAATATTACCACAAGCTGTAATAATTGTCAATACTATTTTATAACAATGCCTCTTATGCTTAACACTACTACAACACCTTAGAAACTGGTCATTTGTAACAATTCTTACAAAACATGAACATTTTACGAACTTAAACTGTAGTTATCACCATATTCAGCAAAAACGATGTGAAATCGTAAGGGGTAAAACATTCAAACGGCGTTGTGTCACACTTCTTTTTGTGTAACTTCTAGATTAGCTTTCGGGAAAGAGAAGCCGAATGTTGACCCCTTCCCCTCTTTACTCTTAAAAATTATCGATCCACCCTGAGACACAATGACTTTTTTCGCCATAAACAACCCTAAGCCTGTGCCGTCAGGTCGTGCTTTGCGAGCATTATCTGCACGGAAAAACTTCGTAAACAGCTTATGTTGCTGTTCTTTAGGTACGCCAATACCACTGTCAGTAACGCTGAATTCAACTACTTTCTCTCTGTTATGCACCTGCAGTTTAATCGTGCCGCCATCTGGTGTGTAGTAGATAGCGTTATCGGTAAAGTTCATGATTACCTGGCGCGTTTTCATATCATCAAGCATCAACTCTGGGAAATTCTTAGGTGTTTTATATGAAAGCGTGATGTTTTTCGCTTTAGCGCCCTCTTGGAGCTGGGAAACCTCTTCCTCAACAACTTTTGCGAGGTTTACTGGTGACTGTTCAATGTTAAACTTCCCTGTTTTGAGTCGAGATACGTTTAAGAGATCAGCTATTAAGTACACCATGCGCTGTGAGCTAAAGAACGCTTGCCCAAGCATTTCTTTCTGCGTATCGGTAATTTCACCCGCATCACCCTCTAACACCATGCTAAGGTACCCCTTAATGCTCGTAAGAGGCGTTCGTAACTGATGAGATGCCATTGAAACGAACTCATCTTTCGCCTCATCAAGTGCGAGCAACTTCTCATTAGAATCTTTAAGCTCTTTAGTGGCTGAATCAATCTTGTTTTGAAGTGTTACGTTAAATTGCTCAATCTCCTCAGTACGGAGCACATTCTCGATTGCTATCACCAATTCGTTCGCTATGATTTCGAGCACCTTTAGATCTTGCTTTGTGTACTCACCGCCACTACTTTTAGCGCCCAGTAAGAACATACCGATACCTTTAACCTGGAATTCAAGTGTGCTCACAAGCCTACCAAGCACTTCTATGTTGTTTTTCTTTAGAAGAGTGTCTATTGATTTAGCTGACACATCTGATGATTCATACCCATACAAATGTATTTTTGTAGAAAGTTTCGGCGCTAACTCCAAAATCTCTTCCATTGATTGAGCGTTAAGATTAGATTCGGTATGACTATCCCCGATTATACGACTTGGGAAGTACGATGTTTCACGGATATAAAAAGTGGCTGATTCAACCTTGAGCCTCGTGCGTATTATTATCGAGGTTTTAGTTAATAAAGACTCAATATCGGCTGCTGTCACGAGTGCATTGTTGAGTTCATCGATTAATTCTTGGGGTTCATACGCATCCCTATAGAAAAGCTTATTTGTAATCTTATTAAAGAAGTTCTGGAATGGCCTAAACAGCAGCCCAGACAGTACAGCTATCGTGGCAAAAACAATTCGCTGAAATGTCGTAAGGTTAGCACCTACGATACTTGTGCTGCTTAATACTGTTACAACCGTGATATACAGTGCAACGAGGCTCACGATACTGCCTGTATACCCCAATAAGCGTGCTACAGCCGCACGAATATCAAATAGTTGGTGTCTAACGATGGATGAAAACACGATCACAATGTAGAAAAGGGTAAATATAGGACCCAACCAGATATAGTTACTCTTTCCGAGCAACGGCAGAGAAAGGTTTGAGACTAGTGCTAAAAAGCTACTAGATATCGCTGCGTAGAGAATATACCGTATCTGCTCTCTCTCAACCCCTTGCTTTTGCTTAGAGTTAAGGAAAAGCAGCACATATGATAAGCCAAAATACAGACTAAAATATGCTGCGTAGAGGAGAAAGTGCACATAATGCACAGTAAATAGATTTCCACTGCTTTGTAAATCCACTGTATCGACTAAAAAGCCAACGTCTTTAAAGATAAAGAACGTAAGAGCCAACAGTGGTATTGCTAACCCTATCGAGACAGTTTTACTTAATGTTTTTTTGCTATGGAATCTATCAGCAAAAAGCAATAAAAAGTAGGCGGTGAACATCGGTGCGATGAAAAACAGTTGTAAACCTAGCTCAGCAGTATTTTGCGCGTGAGCCGAGATAAATAACCCGTCGCCTATTGCCCATAAAACATTACAAAAAATCGCTGCAATAAACAGTTTTGTAGATGTTAACTTTTCACCTCGGAAAAACACAGTGAAGACAAAACCAAGGTTCACCAGCGCGACCAAAAACAAAACCCAAGACTGTAGTGGAATATCCATAATTCTTATGCTAACCAGTATGACATAAGTTGCAAAAATAGGTTAGCTGTTTAACTGACCGTGACTTTGTTTTTCTGCTAAACCCAGACCAAGTTCCCTGAATGCTTTACCTATAGTTTCTACGTCTTGAGGTGTGACTGCGTTTTTTACCGCCATAGCTGGGTTGTCAAATCGTGCAATCGCGGCAACTTCTGCTTCACAGCCCCAAATATCTGCATTAGAGTGAAGCCCGTGTGGTCCATACGAATAGCCTTGTCGTCGTGTGACGAACGACTCTTTTGAGCTGTCATGACCTACGACCCAGATTAGTTCACCACCGCTATTGAATACCTGATCTCGATTAAAGCTACCAGGTTGGCTATCGTCTACAATGGTTTTCCCGCTGATATCAAGTCCGGATATATCAATTGTGCTTGTGATAGCGCTGACGATGATGTCACTTTGCTCCAGTAACTCTCTATTAGAGGAAGCAATTTCTGAGTTTGACGCATACGCACGTAATTTCTTCTTGTTGATTTTATTAACGTTGGGTCGTTTGTCGTATATCAGATACTGTAAATCGGGGTACAGTGCCGCGATTTGCAGCATAGATGCTAAACCAATTGCCCCTCCACCTATAAAACCGATTCTAGGTGGCTGAGCTCCTGACAGGATTCTCTCATTAATCAAAGCTCTCACTTGTTCAATAATCAAGTACACAGTACCTGCGTGCCCAGTCGTAGTTACGACATCAGCTTTGATTGTCTTACCGTATTTTGTAAGTTTCGGAAGTGTTGCCCCTAATCCTACATACTCCACATCGAAGCGTCTGTGTGCGAAGTCTATCGTGTCATTTATTCGCTTAGTAACCATGCGCTTTAGTGCGAGCTTGCTTTTTATATCTTTAACCATGTCATTGAAAAGAGGACAAAATACCAAGACACCGCTAGAATGACTTCCTTTTTCACCGTACATTTCAATCCTGAATGGCGGCAAGCTTGATAACACCTTAAACGCATCTCCTTTTGACAAGTACTTAAGAGCAGGCAGAAAATCATACACTTCCTCCCAATACTCTTCAACTCCTCTGCTGGCACGGGTCGGTATCACGAATGCGAATCGCACTTTTTCAAGTTGTTCTCCGCTCTCGAATTCGCTGAACACTGATGCGACAAACGAACGAGTGCGAACAATATCCTCAGAAGGTGCGTTTTTGCTGCCATCAAGCTGTTCTAAGACCGCCATTGCAGCTGAATAATCATATCTGTAGTTGTATTTTTTTGTTTTGAACATTTCCGTTATAGTATAGATTGAAACAGATTAATATACAAAATTCTAAAAAACATAGGAAAAGCTAGTGAAGTTACTCTCGAAGTACGTCATACGTGTTGGCCAGACTCTGCTCTGGCTATACTCTAAATTTCTAACTACAGTCATTTTGCGGGTAACTATCGATAAGCCTCCTTTGGAGTTCACTAAGCACACTGGTGTTCTCATTATCAGCTCTCACGTGTCGTTGTTTGACCCATCGATACTTGTCGGTTCGCTAAGCTGGAAAGAGTTCAGGCTCGTCTACCCTATCCGTGCGATGCTCGCAAAATGGTATTTCCACTCCTTGATACTGCCGATAGCGTATGCTATTGGGTGCTTTCCTGCGCGTCCACTTTTTCCGCAATTAAAAAAATACTCAGGAACATCTGCTGCGGCTTCTATTTTAAAAAATGATGAGTCGCTTGGCATCTATCCTGAAGGTCAACGAACCCCGAAAAAGAGAATCCCTGCGAAATATGGCGTGGTCAAGATACTGCAAAATGCCCCAGAAAATCAGCCAATATACTTATGTAAAATGACGAAACATACATGGAGAAAGTACTCATTAGTACTTAAAAGAATGGATACTATTCGTAACTATACAGACCCAGATAAAATAATGGATGAAGTTTATAAATTGACTGATACAATATAACCATGAGTAAGATAGCAATCATCGAAGACGACACAGCAATAAGCCAGATGTACCGAATTAAGTTCGAGGCTGAAGGATACACCGTTGAAACTGCCGAAAATGGAGAAGTTGGCCTGAAACTTATCGAAGATATGAGCCCTGATATAGTGCTGCTAGACCTAATGATGCCAATTATGGATGGTGAAGAGATGCTCACAAAACTTCGAGCAAAAGACTGGGGCAAAGACGTAAAGGTAATCATCTTAACGAATATGGGTGAATCTGAAGCCCCTGCAACGATAAAAGAGCTTGGTGTAACTGCGTTTATCTTGAAGGCCAACATGACACCAAGACAAGTGGCTGAACTTGTAAAAGAAAAATTAGGGTAAGTGATTCATGCGTATAGGACTAGTTGGGTGGGGTGTTGAAACAAAAAGCGCCTACCGTTACTACGGGGATGAGCACCAGTATCTAATTGTTTCTGAGGAGCCACGTGACGATTTCCCAACAGATGACAATGTCTCAGTACAATCACTTTCTGAAGATCGCAAACCTGGACTTACTAGCACTGTTACTAACCTTTCATACCTTGAGGGGCTGGAGGATCTAGACCTAGTAATTTACAGTCCGACTGCACGAAAAAATCTCGAGAAAGTGTACTCTTCGGATTCACATTTTTGGCAAGTAGCAAAATCTTCGCTGGAGATATTTTTCGAAGCATGCCCAAGTAAAAATACTATCGGTGTCACAGGAACTAAAGGTAAAGGCACGACAACGACGCTAATCAGCGAGCTACTGAAAAGTGACGGCAAGACCGTCTACATTGGTGGCAACATCGGTATACCAGTACTCAACTTGCTTCCAAATATCGCTGAGGATGATTGGGTCGTACTAGAACTATCGAGCTTCCAGCTGTATAAATTCCCCTACTCTCCACACATCGCAGTGCACTTGATGATGATACCTGAACACATTGAGGAATGGCACAAAACGATGGATGACTATGTTTCATCAAAACGTAACATCTTCGCTAACCAGCATCCAGATGACGTCGCTGTTTACTTCCCTGAGAACGAGTTTTCTAAAGAGAATGCTAGCGCTTCTGTTGGTAGAAAAATACCGTATTTTGAAGCACCTGGAGCATTTGTGGACAATGGATATATAACTATCGATAACCAGCAAATAATAGCTAGTGACGAAGTTGGTTTGCTTGGCAACCACAATCTACAAAATATCTGTGCTGCACTAACAGCAGTTTGGCAGGTGTCGCAAAATACCGAAGCTTTTGCTGAAGTTATACGAAACTTTAGTGGCCTAGAGCATCGCTTACAGCTTGTTCGAGACATTAACGGCGTGAAATATTATGATGACTCATTCGGTACGACACCTGATACAGCAATCGTCGCACTCGATTCATTTGAGGAACCGAAAGTTCTAATCGTTGGTGGTCACGACAAAGGGAATGATTACTCAAACCTCGCAAAACGACTTTGTGAGCCTGATGTGTCTCACGTTATTTTCATCGGTACGACTGGGCAGAAAATACTGTCTATGGCGGTGGAGAATGGCTTTGATGAGTCGAAAGCCACTATCAAAGATGATGGAAATTCCTGGACGATGAATGAAATGGTGTTGAAGGCAACAGAGGTAGTTGAGCCAAATGGCGTGATTTTACTCTCAACAGGGTCTGCAAGCTTTGGCTTATTCAAAGACTATAAAGACAGAGGGAATCAGTTTATTAAAGCTGTAAATCAACTCTAAGTTGACGCTTTAATTCAGCAATAACTGCATTAGTCGGTTGGATAACCGCTATATCAGGTCCACTAAGCTCGTCAAGTAGTTCGTAAATCCAATGATAGTGCGTACATCCAAGTACAACGACATCAGCATATTCACTACGTGCAAGTTCTATAACATCATCTACCTTATCTTTGTTGAGGTTGTTCGACTCAATCAAACTCGCCCAGTCGCTACAATCCGGCTCGAGAACTTCTATATCCTGAGCGTACTCTTCTTTCAGTTCAGCATAGCGCTTACTTTTTAGTGTTCCGGGGGTTGCACAAACAACTATTTTTCCAGTTTTAGTCATTGTACTTGCTGGCTTTATCATAGGTACAAATCCAACTACTGGTACATCACTCATGTGCTTAAGTTGCTTGAGTACATTTGTGGATGCTGTGTTGCAGGCGATTACGATAGCATCGACGCCGTCTTCTTCAAAACTATCCATTATTGGTGTCATAAATTCCAAGATTTGCTCTGGAGTTTTATCACCATATGGTAGATTTTTTCTATCATCTCTAAAAATCACCTCAGCTTGTGGCAGCTCTTTCTTGATAGCTGCTACGACATTTTCCCCACCGACACCAGAATCAAATACTCCAATTTTCATGAGTTTCATTGTACACGCTTAATTAATATTACTTGTGATAAACCTCAAGATAACTGCTAGAATACTCTTATGGTAAATTTACAAAGTTTCGTGGGTAAACGTGTGATCTACGTGGGCCACGACTCTATCGCCCAAGGGTTACAAGCCTTTCTTACTCAATATGCTTCGATAGAAAACTTCATCATTATAGGCCAGGTCAGCGTAGATGAGACTGTACGCGACGAAGATATCATCATTAAATCACCTTCTATTCCTGGCCACAGCATGAACCATGTATACACTACCCCAGCGCGTATATTTTTTGACTGCGCACAGCAAACACAGGCTACAGTAGTGGGTGTCACGGGTACAAAAGGTAAAACATGTGTTACAAGCTTGATTCACGAAATACTCATGAGTAACAGCACTGCTCATATTTTGATTAATGATGTAAGCGAACCGATGTTCATGCATGCCCATGAACTCAGTGAGACATCTATCGTTATTATGGAGCTATCCAGCATGGACTTGGCAGAACTAGAAATTAGTCCAAATATTGCAGTTATCACAAATCTTGGGAGAAATCATATCGATTACCATGGCTCGATTGATGCGTATTGGGAAGCAAAGCACAACATTGTACGTTTTTCAGACGAAAATACAAAAGTAGTGTTTAACCCAAATACCGAGA
The DNA here is from genome assembly GCA_030427445.1 of bacterium. Lineage (GTDB taxonomy): Bacteria > Patescibacteriota > Saccharimonadia > Saccharimonadales > SZUA-47 > JAUIBQ01. The sequence goes on from JAUIBQ010000008.1 coordinate 34,857, forward strand.
TGGTGTATCACTGGCTTGCAGATAAGAAAGCACAGCAAGTCCCAATCGATACGAACGAAATGGTGGACTTAAGCAAATCACAACTTTTCGGAGATAATGCGCGGCATAACTTCCTCATGGCACGTGCAGTAACAAGCCTCTTAGGTGTAGAGAAATTTGTTGCTAACGGCGCACTCGCTACATTCACTCCGGCACGCCATCGCCAACAAATCGTCAGAGAGCACAATGGTGTTACATATGTAGATAATTCGATTGTCGCTGAGCCAGAAGACACCGTTGCAGATATAGAAGCGTGCATACGACAGCTTAAGCCGGTTGGTTCGATATTGTTAGGAGGAGGTGAATCGGAGTCAAGTGATTTTTCTAGCCTCGCGAAAATAATCTCCACACTCCGCATCCCAACACTTGTGTTATTTCCAGGCATAGCTGATAAGATTAAGACTTTATTCCCTGAAACTTACACGCCTGAAATCTTAGAGACCGAGAGTATGGACGAAGCAGTAAAATGGGCGTCTCAACACACCCCAAGTGGCAGCACGTGCCTACTTTCATCTGCTACACCTAGTGAGCCAACCTGGGAAAACTACGAAGAAAAAGGTAATCAATTCCAGGCAGCGGTTCAAAAGCTTTAGATATTTTTTTGATTTTGAGCAGCTAGGATGACATTCTCAAACAGTGCGCAAACCGTTAATGGACCAACGCCACCTTTTGTGGGCGTAATAATCAAATCATCTCTCTCATAAACATCACTACTCAAATCACCAACTGTTTTACCCTCTTCACTTGCCACTCCGGCATCGACAACCACAGCACCCTGCTTAATGTCATTTGAAGTAATTACACCGTGCTTTCCGGTAGCAGTAATGATAATGTCAGAGTCAATCAAAATATCGTGCATATTTTCAGTGTGCTCATCGATAACTGCAACATCATGGCCATCAATCATTAATTGACGTGTCAATGGAGCACCGACGAGCTTACCCTGCCCAACTATAGCAATTTTCTTGCCCTTGAGATCAACTCCGTACCCGCCTAGTAGCCATAAAATTGCTTGAGGCGTAGCAGGAAATAATGTTGTCTTACCGCCTAGTGCATCTACGTCTTTTTCTGGTTTAACGAGTTGCAACAATTCATCAGTTTCTGAAATATCGGTAAGAGGAAGTTGGACAATAATACCGTGCACTGATTTATCATTGTTCAGAGTTTCGATAACCTGTCCTGCTCCAGACTGGTCGATTTCGTGAACACGTACATCAATTTTTATATCTGAACCATAAGATTTCTTAAGTCGGACGTATGTATTAATAACTGGATCATCTTTTACTTGCACTATGGCGAGCTTTGGATATATTTTCTCAGCTTGAATCATCCGTCGTACGACGTGCGCCTGACGCTCCTTAATATAACCTGCGAGTTCTCTACCGTTTAATTCTTTTTTCACAGGTGTTATTTTACCATCTTTTGTGGTAAAATACTTCAGCCAGATTAATCATGCACCCGTAGCTCAGTGGATTAGAGCACTGGTCTTCGGAACCAGGTGTCGTAGGTTCGAATCCTACCGGGTGTACCAAGTTAACAGTCCGTGCCTGTCACGGACTTTTTACTTGGATGCTTGCGATAGCATGCGAGAGCCGTCAAAGGTTCGCTCCCAAGTTTGTTGCCCGAGTTCACTCGGCGCACAGATTTGAGAGATGTTCATCCTACCGTGTGTACCAAATAAAGAGCCAGTCTAACTAGACTGGTTTTTTATTTGGAAGATTTGCTTTAGCGAATCCGAACCGTCAAGGTTCGAAATCCCCGCGCCAGCTTGTTAGTAGTCGGGCGGAATTTACCAACGTAATCCTATCAAGTGCCACACTACCATTTGCTATACTCAAATTATGAAGCTCATATGCGCAACAGGAAACGACGGAAAATTTGCTACAGGCCATGAGACACTTTCCCATTACGGTATTGAACTTTTGCAATGTCCAGTAAAAATTGACGAAATTCAAGGTCCGGATATGGAAAGAACACTTACGAAAAAGGCTCATGCTGCATACGAGAAAATTAAATCACCTTTAGTTGTTAGTGATGATTGGTGGAAAGTTATTGCCTTGCGTGGGTTCCCGGGTGCTTATATGAAGGACATGTCACATCACTACTTCGAAACGGAAGATTTTCTTAACCTAATGACAAATAAACCTGACCGCTCAGTACTACAGATAAAAAATCTTGCATATTTTGATGGAAATGAGATTCAACATTTTACTCACACGTCTTCGGGCTTAATAGTCACAGAGCCTCGTGGTCCTGTTGACGCAGACCCATGGACACAAGTTTGCGCGATGGATGGATATGATGGGAAGACAATCGCTGAAGTTCACGAAGCAAGAAAAAATGGTGTGCTTGGCTACGAGGACAACAGGCCTTCTACAATCGTATGGAAGAAACTCGCTGAGTGGCTTCTTTCACAGGATTAATAAATATCCTCAAAACGTAAGTAGTGACACGTATACCCACCCGGGTTTTTCTGTAAGTAATCTTGATGGTAGTCTTCTGCCGGCCAAAATGTATCAAATTTCTCGAGTGAAGTCACAACGTCTTTCGCCCATTTGCCAGATTGATTGACTTTAGATATGAATGCTTCAGCTTGCTGTTTTTCCTGCTCATCCTGATAAAAAATCGCTGAGCGGTAACTGTTTCCGATATCATTTCCCTGCTGGTTCAATGTCGTCGGGTCATGCACCCGAAAGAAATAATCCCACAGCTCTTCCCTACTTGTCTTATCGTCATCATAGGTTATTTCTAGTGCCTCTGCATGACCCGGATGATTTTCGTATGTCGGATTTTCATTTTCGCCGCCACAGTAACCTACTTCAGTATCTACTACCCCAGGTCGCTCTCGCATCAACTCTTCAAGTCCCCAGAAACAACCACCTGCTACATAGATTTTTTTATTACTCATGCTCTCAGTATACAATGGTTGATATGAGCAGCTCCTACAACTCATTATCTGACGAACAAAAACGAGTCTTGCTCGATGCAGGTACGGAAGCCCCGTTTACCGGAGCGCTCTTGAATGAGAAAACAGATGGAAGCTACACCTGCGCTCAGTGCGATAACACACTTTTTAGTAGTGACACAAAATTTGATTCTCATTGTGGATGGCCGAGTTTTGACCAGGCTATCGAAGGGTCGGTCATCGAGAGAGAAGATAGTTCGCATGGCATGAATCGCGTCGAAGTGCTCTGTGCGAATTGTGGCGGACACCTTGGTCACGTATTCCCTGACGGTCCTCAGGATACTACAGGGATGCGCTATTGCATAAACTCACTGTCTCTTAATTTCACAGACAAAGACGGCAATAAAAAGTCAGGCTGAGCCTACGACTTAGGAAACCATGGGAAGAAAGCGTTCGTCTCTTCTTTATACTGCTCGTAGTCTTTATTACCTTTATATCTTTTCTCCAACATCGGTATCCCAGACACTCCTAGAATAAGATACGTGATTGTAAGTGGGCCTATAATCCCTACGTACCAATACGGTGTAAACAACGTGAAGATAAAGAATCCCCACCACGACATAATCTCCCCAAAATAGTTCGGGTGACGAGTGTATTTCCACAGCCCCTGTTTCATAATCTCGCCTTTTTCTTTAGTCTTGATAAATTGCTTGAGTTGGTAATCACCGACCGCCTCAAACGTAAACGCGAAGACCCAAAGGGCTAATCCTATACAGTTAAACCACGCGAGTTCTGTCGGCGTCTCAAAGAAAAACAGCATAATCGGGGTCGCAACTAGCAACATGAAGAAACCTTGGCTCAAAAAAACATTTGTAAACGACTGGATTTTCTCGTACTTCCATTTTTTACGCATATCGACATACCTGCCATCCTCCTCATCATGTGAAAAGTGACGAGAACCAATGTGGAGTGCTAGCCGTATGCCCCATACCGTCACTAAAGCTAGTGTTAGCCATGTACGGAAATCATCGTGCATATCTGAGCGGATAAAGTTAGCCCACGCGATAGTAACAAATCCTAGTCCCCACGCGACATCTGCGATGTCGTTTCGCTTTCGTACGAGCGCAGTGATATACCAAAAAATCATAAACACTAATACAACTAGTGCTGAAAAAATTATAGTATCCACTGGGCAATATACCATCCTGCTGTCGCAACAGCTAAGCTTAGGACAGTCCCCCAGGCCATATCGATAAATACCAGCTTAGTCGGCCAGCCTTCTGTGGTTGCGAGGTTCGTCAGATCATAAGTCATGTACGTCATGAACCCAAAAAGCGCACCATTTATCATCGTTTTTTGCAGTGAACCTGCTTCCACGCCCGGGAGTACTGCGAAGTACAGCAGCCCAGCTATAGAAAGTAGATAAAACGCCATCGCAGCTGTCCAATTAATATTTTTAGCCATTAAGTCACCCATTTGCTGTGCGTAAACGTTCTTAGCGACCACGCCGAGCCAAACTAAGTCTATGGCAAAAAATACCGGGATCATTAATAAATATGTGTAGATTGATTGTAATAATGTAAGCATATTTCGATTATATCTTTTACTGATTACTAGCCTGTAAGAAATATTACTGATTCAACAATGACTTGATTTTTTTCCCTAACAGGGGTAGAATATGCTCTTGCAGCCACAACGACAGTTACGGGCCAGTAGCTCAGCTGGTTAGAGCACCTGCCTCTTAAGCAGGGTGTCGAGGGTTCGAGCCCCTCCTGGCCCTCCATGAAAGAAGTCGAGTTTTATACTCGGCTTTTTTCATGGCTTGGTTCTGGTGGGCTCGAGACAGAGACACCCATGAAGTGTCGACGGGGGAGAAAGTCCAGTGGACTTTCGAGGAGCACTTTCTCTTGGCGACTTGTCGACCAAAGACGAAAGTGTGCATCGAGCCCCTCCTGACCCTCCAAATTAGAAGCCCATCCTCATGATGGGTTTTTAATTATAAGATCACTTTCGAAATCTTAAGAGTTTTTCAAAATCAGCTTAGAAATATACAGCGAGCCAGTCACAATTACTAGCTCACCATTTGCACGTTTGACCGCAGATACGAGATTCGGCTCGATTGTACACTCAATTCCCTGTTGATGACACACTTCTGCCAAATCGTTAGCAGAAACAGATTCAACGAATGACGGTGTTTTCGCAGATGACAATTCTGAGCATATAATCATAGAGGCAATTGGCTTCAGTTCAATGACTGTTTTTCGGTAATCTTTTGCTGCCCTCATAGCTAGTACAACAACAAACTTTTGGCCGGGATAAAGTGCCTGAACACTACCCACGAATGCGTTCATTTTCTGAGGATTATGTGCTCCATCAACTATAATTTTTTTATTGTTAATTCTTAACTTTTGCATTCTACCTGGCACAACTACATGACTAGGATTAGACTGAGTTATCTTAAATCCATCGCGTTTAGCTACATATTCTGTAGCTGCTCTTGCTAACGTGTAATTACGATTTTGAAACTCAGGTAATCCTTCATATTTCACACCATTTTTTTGCGTTACAGATTGAAAAGTAGCATTTTTCAACACCATTTGGTTTTTAATCACTGTCATTATCGGCTTTGACTGCTCATAACTAAGCACGTGATTACCCTCGTGTATTATCCCCGCCTTCTGTGCTGCAATCTCCTCAATTGAGTTCCCTAAAATATGCTGATGATCATACCCGATATCGGTGAGTACACACACTTTGTCAGACCTAGTCACAACATTTGTGCTGTCAAGCAACCCGCCTAAGCCTGTTTCAAGTACAACATAGTCAACTTTTTCTTGTACAAACACCCATAGCGCAAAAATAATCATGTATTCGAAGTAGCTTTGGCTCTTAGCATACTCTCCCAGTAGATTGTCGAACTTTTCTAAATAACGACAAAACTGAGCGTCGTCAAGCGGGACGGTATTTATCTGCGCGCGTTCATTCACTGTAAGAATGTGTGGCGACACGCTCATGCCTACTTTCTTGCCTGATGTGTGCAATAAGGATGACAGGTAGTAGCACGTGCTTGTCTTACCACTTGTACCTGCTACGTGAATAACGCGTAGTTTTTGGTGAGGATTTCCTGCAAGCTCAAGCAATGGCCACATCCGCTCCAAAGACAAATTGTCTTTCATGTAAGCATTCGCATTTGCAACGAGTCGCTGCAGGTATGCTTCGGCTTGGGAGATGTTAGCAAACCTTACTGGTTTTTCTTCTGAGATTTTTGCGATGAGCTCTTTTCGTCGATAGCCTTTGGTTGAGCATACGTTTTACCCTTTGTGGAGGCGCTTTCACGTTGTTTATCGTACTGTTTCAACGTGTTTTGGAGTAGAGAAATCACTTTTTCAGCATGGGCTCGACTCATGCCAACTTTAGCTACTGCAAGTGGTTTTGCATCTGGAGCTCCACCGAGCTGATGAAAGTTCATAACGACACCAAAATCATTAATCTCAACTTTCGCGAGGTCAGTGTACACAATGCGCGGATCGCTCACAGAAATACCCATGGAAATCACATTTGGCAGTTGAGCGAGACCAGGCGGCAAGTCGTGTTCAGCATGGGTGGCGTTTTCTTCTTCAGAACCGTTGGACAGAAATTCGTCCATGTCAGGTTCACCTGCATACCCAGCTAGTTGCCAAAGCCGCTCTGCATGCTCATCGCTCGCATTAAAGTGCTGTATTAACATCAATAACACCTCTTCGCTAGGTCGATTACTCCCCTGCTCAAGCGATTTTAGGTGTTCAATCTCGATCTCGATCGCTGCAGATACGTCTTCCTGCGTCTTTTCGAGAGAAGTGCGAAGCTTACGTAAAAGATCTCCAAGTGCAAAAAATGGTTGGTCTTGTCTACTCATAGTAGGTATATTTTACGTCACTGACCATCTATTAGACAACCATTTCTCAGATATACAGGCTGTTTCTTGCTACAATCAATACTATGTTTGAAATACAAAACCAAGTGCTGCTTGCGCCGTATACGTCATTTAATGTGGGTGGCCCTGCTGAGCACTTTGCTCTCGTTGATAACGCTGACGATTTAGTGGAAGCATTAAAATGTACTCTCCCCACCACACCACTCTGGACATTAGGATATGGCAGCAACTGTCTCATCTCTGATAAGGGTCTTAATGGCATGACTGTTGTGATAAAAGGTGGAGAAGTCAAAGTTGAAGACTCCGTAGTCATCGCTGATGCAGGAGCATGGTGGGATGACGTCGTAAAGAGCTCAATCCAGCATGGACTTTGGGGCCTAGAACTTATGAGCGAGATACCTGGTAGCGTCGGTGCTTCAGTATTCATAAACATCACAGCCTATGGGCAGTCAGTCGGAAAACGAGTTCTCTGGATTGATGTATGGAACAGAGAGTCCTCACGCGTTGAAAGACTCAAGCAAGAAGACTTACAGTGGGGGTATAAAGATTCACTCTTTCAGCATGATGATGGCAAGAAATATGTCATCCTAAAAGCAGCTTTGCAATTATCTGACAGAAAGACGGAGGATCTTACCTACCAAAAAGCGCTCGACGTCGCAGAGGAACTAGATTTAGACGTAGAGTCGCTTGTCGAAAGAAGAGACATTATCATCGAGGCAAGGCAACGTGCCGGATCGCTTTGGCACCCAGGAGATACTGGCTCTAAAACAGTTGGCTCTTTTTTCAGAAATCCATTTGTTTCTGCTGAGCAAGTAGATAAAATCATCGCACACGACGAAACTGGCAAAACGGCTGAACAAATCCGCAACATGAACCTCGTTCACGGTGGAGATTCACATAGGGTATCTGCTGCACATGTGATGCTTGCCGCTGGGTTTAAAAGAGGTCAGACGTTTGCTGATGGAAAAGTAAAGCTTAACGATCAAAACTTACTCAAAATTGAGGCTCTCGATAGTGCAACTGCAAACGATATTTACGAAACGATGAAACATATCCAAGCAGTAGTTAAAGAAACACTAGGCATCGACCTAGAACCCGAAGCCCGCATCCTCGGCGACTTTTCTTAAGACTTAAACAATGGAAATGTTGATGCGAGTGCTGTCACTTCTTTACGGATTGCTAATAAGTCTTTATTCGCATCGGCTTGAGCGCGGAATTCTTTGATGAATTTCGCTCGCTCTTTTTTGTCTTCTGGAAGCGTTTTATCCTTTACGATATCTACTACACGTGCAATCCATTCTCCAATTTGCTTCATTTCCTCCACGCCCATTCCTCGAGTAGTAACTAGTGGCGTACCTAGTCGCACTCCAGATGGGTAAAAAGGCGAACCTGGTTCGTGCGGCACCGTGTTGCGGTTTGCATAGATACCTGCAACGTCCATTGCATAGGCCACTTGTACACCAAGTCCGGGACTTATCTCAGAAAGATCTATGACCATTAAGTGTGTCTCCGTTCCGTCGCCGACAAGCTTCAGCCCGTTCGCTTTTAGTGAGTCTGCAAGTGCATCAGCATTTTCACGAACACGCTTCGCGTAGTCTTGGAATTCAGGCTGAGCTGCTTCTTTTGCTGCGATAGCTATCCCTGCAGTCGTCGCGTTGTGTGGTCCACCTTGAAGGCCTGGGATAATTGCAGAGTCAATCTTTTTACCTAAGTCAGGATCTTTCTCTAGGCCTCGCTCTGTTACTAAAATCATCGCGCCACGAGGGCCGCGGAATGTCTTGTGGGTGGTGGTCATGATGACATCTGCGTATGGCACTGGTGACTGGTGCTGTCCTCCCACGACAAGTCCCGTGACATGTGAAATATCTGCGACTAGCCATGCACCAACCTCGTCTGCAATCTCTCGAAATTTATCGAACTCAAGCTCAAATGGATAGGCAGTATTACCAGCCACAATTACTCTAGGCTTGTGCTTGAGCGCAAGCTGCCGTACTTCATCAAAGTTTATTCGAGCGTTATCACTTACCCCATATTGAACTGAATTATAAAATCTTCCAGATGCAGTAACATTCGGATGCCCGTGAGTGAGATGTCCTCCATTAGCAAGTTTTAGCCCCATAAGTGTCTCACCTGGCTGCATCAGTGCAAAATAAATAGCACTATTTGCTGGTGAACCCGAGTATGGCTGAACATTGACGTACGGTACGCCAAATAATTCCTTCACCCTGTCTCGTGCCACATTCTCTATCTCATCAATATTCTGGTTGCCTTCGTAGTATCGACGACCTGGATACCCTTCTGAATATTTATTATTTAAACTACTTGAAAGTACAGCGTGTACGGCTGGTGAACCGTTGTTTTCTGAAGGTATTAAACCTATCATCTCAATCTGGCGCTGTTCTTCGCGCTCAACTAATTTATGTATCTCTGTATCTTGTTTTGACATATCAAACCCCTCTTTATGTGTTATTACTTGCTCCACCGATATGTCTGTAAGCTAAATCATAGAAGTATTGTACATTGATAGTGCTTGTAAAAAGAAATGTAGAATTTACAAAAATCGTATATCACGGATGATATAATAATGTTTATGGAAAAAACGAACAACCGCATCGGTAAGATGATATCTGAAGTTCGCCAACTGCGCGGACTCACACAGCAAGATTTAGCAAAAAAACTCAATACAAGCCAATCTGCAGTCAACCGCATAGAAAAAGGCGGACAAAACGTCTCCCTAGAAATGCTTGGACGCATCAGTGAAGCACTCGAGAAACCATTGCTCAAAGTGGGCAATCAAGGGGTGAATCTACGGATTGAAGGCGGTCAAAAACTTAATGGAGAAATCACGCTCAAAACAAGCAAGAATGCAGCAGTAGGATTACTCTGCGCAAGCCTGCTCAACCATGGTACGACGACTTTTAAAAAGTTTCCACGAATCGAAGAAGTGTTTCGTATCATCGAAGTCCTTGAAAGCATCGGCGTAAAAGTCCGCTGGCTTGAAGGTAACGACCTCGAGATAAAGCGCCCTGCGACGCTAAAAATGGAAAACATCAATTCTGCATCTGCGCGAAAAACACGTTCTGTGCTCATGATGATTGGTCCACTACTCCATGAACTCGATGAGTTTAAGATCCCATACGCTGGTGGCTGTAAACTAGGTAAACGATCTATTCGCTCACATGAGTATATCCTTGAAGATTTTGGAGCAAAAATCGAGTCAAAAGATCGCTACTACGATATTAAAGTTGAAAAAAAATCACCTGAGCAAGTCATGCTCTACGAAGCTGGAGATACAGTCAGTGAAAACGCTCTTATGGCGGCAGCTCGAAACAAAAAGTCAGTTAAAATCCAGTTTGCAAGTGGTAATTACATGGTGCAAGATGTCGCAGGCTACCTCCAAGCACTCGGAGTACAGATTGATGGTGTCGGCACATCAGTCATGACTGTCCACCCTCACGCTGCGAAAATTAAAAAAGACGTTACGTACGCTCCAGTGGAAGATCCAATTGAAGCTATGTTCTTTGTAAGTGCCGCTGTCACAACCAACTCTAAACTCACAGTCAAACGAGTACCGATTGATTTCATGGCACTTGAACTTATGAGGCTTCGTAAAATGGGGCTTATCGTTGATGAGTCACCTCGCTACAAGTCTACTAATGGCCTCATGGATCTTGTTGATTTAGTCGTCCACCCGCACGACGGCAAACTAAAAGCATTAACTGAAAAAATCCATGCAAACATCTACCCTGTCGGGATTAACCAAGACAATCTCCCGTACTTTGTACCAATCTGTGCAGTAGCGAAGGGCCGCTCGCTCATACACGACTGGACGTATGAAAACCGAGCAATCTACTACACCGAAATGACAAAAATTGGCGCTCAAGTTGAACTCGCAGATCCACACAGAGTGTATATTAATGGTCCATCGACATTCGAACCTGCAGACGTATCAAGTCCTCCCGCATTACGACCAGCAAGTCTTTTGCTCATTGGGATGCTCGCAGCAAAAGGAGCATCGATGCTCAGAAATGTGTACACGATCAATCGTGGATATGAAGAGCTCGCTGAAAGGCTTAACTCACTCGGAGCAAAAATAGAGGTATTGCATGACATTTAAAGAGCTTGAACCGATAGAGCAAGCTTTTAGATCAGTCGCTCCTTACATACTTGATAACGCCGGACATGAAGCATTAAAACTTAAAACCGATGGCACGCCAGTAACAGAGATAGACATTGAAACAGAGCGACGCATAAAGGCTGCGTTGAAGGGCTTCTATGCTGGAGTAGAGATACTTGGTGAAGAGACCGGCTACGACCCAAACAACCTACCAAATGCATGCTGGTTGATAGACCCTATAGACGGCACAAAATCGTACATAGAAAACTTTCCATCTTTCACGACCATGGGGTTGTACGTAAAAGACAACGAAGCAGTAGCGTGTGTGGTCTACAACCCTACAACAGATGAAATGTTCACTGCTGTAAAGGGCCAAGGTGCGTACCTAAACGGAGACAAGCTAGACCTTACAATGACTAAACTACCGAAAAATGCCGTTGTGAAAGCTCGTTTCGTAAAATCTATTACTGATTTACGCCCTCCTGTAAAAGTCGAAGCTCCACCTTCAGGCGCTGGATATCCTTTTATCCAAATAGCAAAAGGAGCATTAGCCGCACGATTTAACTTTAATGCTCATGGTCATATCCATGATTACGCTACAGGCATATTGCTCGTTCAAGAAGCTGGTGGTGTTGTCATCCCGATCAATGATGAGGAAGTGACACTTTACTCAAAGAGCTTTGTAGCGTGTCACCCGTTACTCTCAGAGTTTATACACGATAATAAAGCAGCTCTCGCCACTATTGAAAAAGATCTATCGTAGTGATCTTACGGTTTTTTCAAGCAAGGACGCATTTAATTCTATGTCTTCTTCGCCGTTTAGTTTTAATACACTAAACCCTTCATCCTCAAAACTTCTATAGTCTTCTATAAAGCGGTTAAATCGTTCTTCAGCAACATCGTGTCCACCCATTGAAGCTCTCTGGGCTACTCTGTTTTTTGCGACTGTCGGCTGGACAAAAACTTCTACAACAAGCACAGTGAGGTTAACATCGGCATTTTCTGCAATTTTTTTATGTTTATTCACTACTTTATTGAAAGATTCAAGATTCGT
>JAUIBQ010000042.1 GCA_030427445.1 bacterium
AGGTCAATAAAGCATTAAACGCAATTGAGGAAGGAACTTATGGAGTTTGTGAAATAAGCGGAGAAAAAATTCCTGAAGAACGCTTAATAGCAAATCCTGAGGCAACGACTTCTGTAGACCATAGTTAAAAACAACCAGATTAATCTGGTTGTTTTTATATAGGAAGAATAAAACACCATATATATGGTGTTTTATCGCACGTACTGTGCAGGGTTTAATTTCTGCCCATTTGATTTAATGATCTCAAAGTGTAAGTGAGGTCCGGTTGATCGTCCTGTTGAACCAACAGCGGCAATCTTTTGTCCTTGTTTCACTTGAGTCCCGGTTGATACGTATAAGACACTTGCGTGAGCATAGAGTGTTCGTGTCCCATTATCATGACCAATTATAAGACAGTTTCCATACCCAGAACCACAGGTTGTTTTAATAACCGTTCCAGACGCTGAAGCGACGATCGGCGTTCCTGTTGGTGCTCCATAGTCGATACCGTAGTGGTACCCAAGACTTCGTGGTCCAAAGTTTGAAGTTACTCGCCCTGATGTTGGTCGGATGTAGTATCCACTTCCAGCAGGAATACTTGGTACAGAGTATGTACGTGAAGATTGTGAGGTAGTTTTTTGTACAACTTTTTTCTTTACTCCGTTAGGTACAATGATTTTTTCTCCAACAATAAGTTTTGATTCATCGATACCGTTATAGACAGTAATATCATCACTTTCTACGTCATATTTCTGAGCGATGCCACTAATAGTATCTCCCTTAACCACCTTGTGTCTGATTCCTGTTACAGGAAGAATTCGTAATTCTTTTCCTGCTCTAATCGATGACCCCAGGTTGTTTTCCCATTTAATAGTGTTGGTAGAAACATTAAATAGTTCAGCAATCTCAGAAAGAGTATCTCCTTCTTGAACAATGTAGTAACTAATTCCGTCTTCGTCTTGCTCGACGTTTGAAACAGCAGATGAGGTGTATCCTACGTATGGATGCATCATTCCTTCCTCAATATAGGGAGCATCAGGGCCTCCAATAGCCTTAGGTACTTCGTATGCAAAGGTCGGAGCAAGAAGCGACATCTGTTGAGAGTTATCACTTGCGTGCAGCTGAGGACTGAGTGTTTGTGAGTTACTATCAGCCACGAAGAGTGTGAAGGATAGTGTTACTAAACACAGGACACCAAGAGTTCGTTGAAACGCGGAAGGTGTTAGGTATGTCGTCGAACTGGGTTTACCAGATGAGTCTTGAGCATTATTTTCAATAAGCCTTTGTTTCTTATTTGTCCAAAAGTTCCAAATAAGTGATTGTGCCGAAGCACGTTATGTATGCAATTATGATATCAACTACAGGTTACTAGTCTATTGACATAGATATTAATAAATTGTGTATTTGAAAAGCATTTTAGAGTAATTTAATGTATAATTGACCACATATGAATGTTTTTGAGACAGGTACTTCAAAAAAAGCGACTACAAACTTTGAAGAAAAAAAAGCTTTATCTGAAAAAGATTATCTTGATGATAAAAAACTTTTGGGCATTTTGGGTAAAAGAAAGGAGGCGT
>JAUIBQ010000026.1 GCA_030427445.1 bacterium
ATATTGTGTGTCACTTCTCTGCTATCGCCAGGGACAAGGCTTAAATCAGTTCTGGTCGGCGATATTCGTAGACCACTACCAGAGTCTTCTTGTGCACGAACATACGAAGATGCGAACGGCAACAATAGTAGTGCTGCAAAAGTAACTGCTACAGTAATACGTGCGTTAAATAATTTTACATAGTTTTTCATGTTTTCCCTCAACTTATATATGTATTAGTTCTTAGCACCTAGATTACCACAGTAATCATAAGCGTGTAAACGATAAAACTAGAATGTTGCGAGCGCAGTATATTGCAGTGAAGTAGCGTATACACCTGGAGCTTGATTATTCGAAACATTGACTATGTAAGAAACCGTATACCTAGTAAATCCACTTGATTTAGTAGCGCCCGCTACTACATCACCATTTACGAATGTGAACTGATTTGGGAATGAATAATCACCTATAGCAGATCCGGAGCCGACAGGACCTTGTTGAGGATTTGCGCCTACCGAAGGACTAGTGTTTTGTCGTAAATTGAGACCAAACTGCGATACACCTGGTGTCGCAGCTGAGCGAACAAGTAGCGGACTGATGACATTATTTCCTGACGTCATCGTTTGGCCATTAACATATATGACATATCCATCGCCATCATTTGAAGAAGCGGACATCTGTGTAGTGGCAGTTATCGTGCTAGCTGCACTAAATTCACCAAACTCGGAAAGGAAGCCGGTGGCGCTACTACAATCAACAGCGACAGACACCCCGACACAAAATGTAAGATACGGCGGTACGTACGCATCTACATCAAATGGCTCTTCAATAACAAATGCAACTGCCCCTGTATCAAATGCAGAGCCTGTTCCATCATTACTTGCGTACATACTAATTCTCACAAACACGGTAGCAACACTTCCGTCAGGATTGGTGATGTTTTCGAGTTCATATTCTAGGTCTTGAGACGGCTGCGCATTGATAGTGCGAGACAATACAGCTCGAGATGTCGTTGTTTCTACGGCATTTTTAGAAAAATCGGTTATACCAGTCTGATCTCCCAAAATAAATGCGTCTACATCTAACCCTGAAGGTGCTACACACGGCTCAGTAAAGAGAGGCGAGTTTGAACAATACTCAAAAGCGATTGACCCAACATTACTAGGCGTGACCATTCTAAAGGTAAATGTATGGTCAGTCACTTCAGATGCGTAGCTGCTCCCAACCCTCACTGTACGTGGCTGTAGATCATCAGCATAAACTGCTCTTGAGCTCAGACCACTTGGTAGTGATATAAGCACAAGAGCAGCAATCGATATTCGGATTTTTGACCAAATTCTTTTGCTGCTCATAGTGTTTCTCTTGCAAAGTACTAAAACAAATTACATATTTTTTTAAATAGTTACTTGTCTTAATGATTTATATTTATATTCGTCAAATTTTATGTTCGTTAATCTAGTATGTTGCTGTTGCAACGAAGTTGCTTGTAACAGAGTACAAACCTGTAGGTGTCGTAGGACTTGCTGTTGCAGCAAATTCTAGGGCTACTAGTTCGTCATCAAGCGGACCTGATGAGCTTGCTAGTGTATCGAATGTACCATCTTGCATCCAAGCATAGTTGTTACCTGCTACTGCACCAACACATGATGTACCAAGTGTTGTGTTTGCGTCACCTGCATATGCTGCGTCACAAACTAGGTCGTTAGTAGCTCCACCAGTAGTCGTGATGCGCTCTTTGAGGGCTACACCAAATGCTTCTGTACCTGAGCTAATTGCTGCACGTGTTCCGTTACCTGAACCGATACTGTTAAAACATGGGTCGTCAAGATCTGTTCCAGAACATGTTGCTCCTGCTTGTTTTAGCTGACCTGAGCTTGTGTCTAGTTCAGCTTTGTAGTAGACAGTAGCACCGTTAAGTGCGTTTGTACGGATCATCATGATACCGTCGTTTGGTGTGTCGATTGTTGATGTTGTTGCAATACTGTTTGAGTCTACAACTCCAAGGTCTAGGTCTGTTCCAGCAACGTTAGTAGCACAGTCGTCACCTGTTGCAGGCGTGATTGAACTTGCTGTTTCTGTACCAACACAGAACTCTAGAACTTCTTGTACACGAGCCGTAACGGTTAGTTCGTTAGCGACTGCTAGTGCGATACCACCTTCGTCAATATATGTTCCTGGTGAAGCCGAAGTATAGCTTGTAGCTGCAGCACCTGTAGCAAACGTTACAATACGTGCATAGAATGTACCTGTTGATGTTGGGTTATCAATACCTGTTATATCAAATCCAATAGAGTCACCTGCTGATAGACCAGTAAAACCTGTTCCATTTGTAAGTGTAACTTTTGAGCCGGTATATGCATCTGTCCAAGCATTTGGATCGTTGTCCGGTGCTACAGAAGCGCTTGACGCAGCTACTGCGGCGCCAGAAATATCAGGCACATTACCTACAGTCGTATCACAAGAATCACCTACGATAGGACTGTCGTCACAGAATTCTACTACGATACCCTGTACGTCAGTAGTTGATGTTACTTCAAAGTTAACTGTGTAAGTTACGTTTTGACCGAATGCGTCACCACCGTCACGACCTGAACCATTATTTGTTTGGCTCGCGCTCATATCAATGTAACGATCTCCAAGCTGTTCTGCTCCTGCTGGACTACCTAGGGTAATTGGTAGCAACATACTTAGCGTCAATACCAACGCGTATGATACCAGACTGCTCCTTTTTAAATTTTGTAAAACAATGTGGCGAGACATTATTTACTCCTTTGTTTATTTTGTTTCTGTTAATGAATATTTATTTTAGGTTTATTCAAGAAGTATTAAAGCATAAGCTTTTCACTGAATGCAAGACTTTTTACTATTAAAATAGTAGTTTTCCACACTTTAAAATGTGGCAGTAATGACTAAGTCTTGCTCCATACGGTACTGGCCAGCAGGAGTAACTGAAGTTATGTTCATCACGTAAGATATCGTGTAGTCAGTTTCTCCGTAGCCTCGAGCACCAGACTGCGCGATGATATCTCCAGCGTTGTACTGATAGTTATTTGCAGTGTTATAGCCTGCAGCAGCTTGCCCAAAAGCAAATGTGCCGTCATCAACCGGCTGCTGTGAAGGATCTGCGCCAAAAGATGATGGTGAAGTATTTGCAACTAAGTTCATACCGAATTGTTCTTGTGCAGTATCGATCGTATCAGCAGACGTAATTGTGCTTATAACATAGCCAGGGATCGAAGGAGCTTCTCTGCTACTCACTATGATGTAGTCGTGGTTTAAGTATGATCGAGCTGTAAAAGTTGCAGTACCAGTCGAAGGGACGCCAGGGCTGAGGGTTCCTAAATCGACTGTTTGTGGTGGGATGACCAGCTCCACATACTCATCTTCGGGACTTATAAAACCACCATATGTAATAAAGTTACCTGACTCAGAAAAGCCGACACCGATATCACCTGCGCTCACTCTTGAACGGTATGTTGCAGAAGTGGCATCTAGTTCGCTTCCTGTTGCAAACCCTGCCTCGTCTACTCGATAGTTGGATGACTGTGAACTTTGAGCAGATGCTATAGACACACTGGTCAAAAACATGACGAAAGATATAGTTACGTTGATTACAATCTTATGAAGCATCACCATTTTGAGCTAGTTTCTCTCTTTGTTTAACTTAAAGATAATTGTAGCATAAGCTGTTTGTGCTGTTCAAAGGTATAAATGCATTTAAAGTACTACGAAACTATCCATGATATTGTAAATATCTCCGGTAGAAGGATAGGCAGTTAAGTCCGAGTAGACAATCGTCAGCTCATACGTTGAGCCATCGTCGAGCTCTATTTCGATATTTTCATCATCTCCACGCTCGCCAACAACTATGTTGTACTGCGCTGAGTCTGGTGCACACACAAAAGATACATCCTCGTGCGTAATGCGCGTAGGATTGCGAAGCAGTCCATCAGGCCAAGACTCTTCACAATGCTCTGATACTTTCCCGATATTAATAAACCTCCCGAGTGGTCCTTGAGAAAGTGGCAGCACACGGGTGTTCTTAATATCTTGTTCTTTTTCTAGCTCATTTCGATCTACATAGATAACTAGTCGTTGAGTAATTAGACTACCGTCATTTTTTACATATACGTACCGCTCTCCTGGATATCGATCATCCTCTACTTCAACCCAGTCATCAACAGCTTGAAACTGATAGTATTTGGTTCGATAGATAGAGATATTTGATGATTGGACAGATCTCGTTTGTTCGGTTGTGACGACTGTAGTGTCATCACGTAGATTTGAAAGCGCCCAATCAAATACAACAACTGCAGTACCAGCAAAAATCACAAACAAGACTACAAAAAATAGTCTTTTTACCTTGTGAGCTTGCTTCTGTCGTTTATGTAGTTTTTGGTTTTGCTTATAAGCCATAGTCGCTTACGGTTAGTTTATGATTCAACTATCTCACAAAGCGTACGCATAAGCAAATCAATTAAAAATGAGGCTGTTTTTCTTTTGCGCTTAGACTAGTGATGGCATATAATATCTCTTAAGTATAAGCGTCATGCAGCATGCATAGCGTCAGAAACAGAACAACTGAGGGTATGGAAGAAAACAAGGGCACCAACACAGAAGATAATTCGTTAGAGAACTTGGAAGAGTCATCTGACGTTAAAGTTTCACAAAGCGCTGTCAAGGATACAGCTACCAAAAAAAGCGGACCGATTACCAAACTCAAGTCGCTCGTAGCAAAACTCAACGTTTATTTTTTGCTGTTTATCATGCTCGTTATCGTCGCATTAATGATACTCTTCATTGTATATAACAGCTCAACTCAGCAAGACCAAGCGCGTCTTGAAACACAAGAACTAACCCAAGACTCGATTGACGAACTCGTAGGCAGTGACGCAGTAGTCGGCGACCCTAAACAGTTACTGACAGTAGAATCAGACTCAGTGTTTAATGGACAGGTGCTTATTCGTGACGGCTTAGATGTCGCTGGACCTATCAAAGTGGGTGGTAGCTTAAGTCTTCCAGGAATCACCGTGTCCGGTCAAAGTGCATTTGATGAAGTTACTGTAAATCGTCTAAGTATTGCTGGAGATGCTCAAATCCAAGGCCAACTATCTGTTCAACAAGGTCTATCAGTCAGCGGTCCAGTTACTTTCTCAGGAACACTCAGTGCAGCTAATTTCTCTATCCAGACTCTTACTGTAGAGCAAGACGCACGATTTAATAGACATATTGATGCAGCCGGACCTACCCCAGGTGTTGCTAGAGGAGGAGCAGTTGGCTCAGGCGGTACTGTAACAATCAGCGGTACGGATACTGCAGGAACTGTAGGTGTGAACGTCGGTGGAGGTGCGGGAGCAGGAAACCTTGCTACAATAACCTTTGCAAATGCTTTCTCAGGTAATCCTCACGTCGTTATAACACCTGTCGCACCACAAGGTTCTTCACTTGTAGATGGTGACCGTCAGTTCTATATCAGCAGCAGATCAAGTACATCATTCACGATTGCTGTAAGCGACAGTTTGCCATCAGGTTCAATTAGTTTTGACTATATCGTTATAGACTAAGACAAGGTCTTAAACGTCTAAAAACACAGTGACTTTGTCACTTAGTACGTACATAATTCCGTTCTTAATTGACACGACTTCTTCTTTGTCACTATCGTCACGAATCGTGATATCTCCCTCTGAGAGTAGAGTCAAGAATCGATGATGACCAGGTAATATATCAAACTCACCGGTATCATTCACTGCACTAATACTGTTAGCGATTCCTTCGTAGTAGTTTTTATATGGAGCATACACTTTTACAAACATCTTATCTTTGGGGATATCGATGTCTTTAGTCTTTTTCTGTTCGTCCTTAGGTGAGTCCATGCCGCCTACTTAGCTTCTTCTTTTGCTGGTTCCGGCTCTTTTTCTTCTTTTTTATGACCGCCGAAACGATGTTTTTTCTTATTTTTTTCTTCTTTATCTTTGTTTTTATCTTCGTCTGTATGCTCTTTATTATCTTGTTCAGAATCACTAGGTGTATCTTTTTCGCCCTCTTTAGGAGCTTTTTTCACTTCACCTTCTTGTTTAGGTTTTGTATCAGTCTCCCCGTCTGCAGCATCGATATCGTCTGTTCCGTTTAATATTGCTTCGATACTGTCCAGAGTTTGCTCTCGGGTATATGTTTCCCCTGGTATACCGATGTGCTTCTCCATCACGTTCATGTTTTGTGTGAAGTTCTTTATCAGTTTTTTAGCTTTGGCATAGTCTGCACGGTCAGCAGGAGACAGCTCGTTTTCACCAATAATTGCGATGATGCTCTTCAATGAATCATACTTTCGAAGTAACGCCATCACTTTAACATTCAAGTCATAGTGTCTATCCCCAACGATATCTGGAGTAAGCAGTGACGACGTACTTAGGTTTAAGTCTACAGCTGGACGAATACCCTGCTCAGCGACTTTACGTGAGAGCACGAGAATAGAATCCAACTCATGCTGGATCATCTGCACGGCTGGGTCAGAAAGGTCATCTGCCGGTACGTAAATCGTCTGCACACTCGTGATAGAACCGTTTTCATTTGAACTCAATCGATCTTGCAGCGTCTTTACGTCTGAGAAAATCGTTGGCTCATATCCACCTTCGTTCGGCACCTGGTCGAGGATAGTTGAAAGCTCATTGCTCGCCTGAATGAATCGGTACATGTTATCCGCAAAAAATAAGATATCCTTGTTTTGGGTGTCGCGGAAATATTCAGCGCCAGCAACAGAACTAATTCCAATCAACGCACGTTGCACCGGATTTTCATTCATCTGCCCAAAGAACATGCAGGTATTTTTTAAAAGGTCGTTTTCTCGTAATGTGTCCCAAAGCTCGTGACCTTCACGTATACGCTCGCCGATACCGGTGAAGAATGACAAACCACTGCCTGACTGAGCAACATTGTTAATAAGCTCCATCGTCAGAACTGTCTTACCGACACCTGCACCACCGATAATACCTACTTTTCGGCCTTTTACGAACGGAGTGAAGAAGTCGATTACTTTGATACCCGTCTCCAATATCTCAGGAGCACGAATCGAGAAGTCACTTGATCGTTCAGGAAGCTTAAGGATGTCTTTTCGTTCAGCTGCATCCATAGGTATGCTCGGCTGTCCATCAAGCGGCTCACCTACTGCATCAAGGATCCTACCTATCGTTGGTTCACCAACCGGTATTTCAATACCGTGGCCACTCGGGGTAACCTTCATGTTTTTCTCTATTCTTCTGTCAGAACGAATATTTAGACAAAAAGCGATCCCGCCGGGTTCAAGATGATCGACAAGCAAAATAGTGTCAGCACCATTATCAACATGAACGATTTCATTAATTCTCGGTGTTTCGTCTTCAAACTGTACACGCACGACAAGGTCTTTTATCGATACGACATATCCTGGATTCATCGCGTTACAACCTTTCTATTGTCTAAAGATATATCAAAAAGTAAGAGGGTACATTT
>JAUIBQ010000043.1 GCA_030427445.1 bacterium
GTGACAACTCACTGGTTGAAATAGAGCGGTTTGACGAAAACAGTGAATTACCGATTTTCAATAATAGAATCCCAGAACCTATCTTAGACAAAGTTGAAAACGGTGATGTAACTAGGGCAGAACAAGGTGTGATAATTGGTAAATACTTCGTAGGGTTTGAGCATGTTCCTTTGAGGATGTTTGAATCATTAGTCGAAGTAGGAAAGACTTTACCGAGCTGGCCTCAGTTGGGCGGTGCGGCTACGTTATCAGGTGTTGCAATTGCGTACATCGTAAAAAGAATTGTTTTAGGTCAAGATGTACTGTCTGGACAGACACTCATATCACTGGATGAAAAGTTGACCGAAGAACATAAAAGCTCAGAATACCAAGAAGCAAAACAAGCAATTATAAATAAAATGCAATAATCATGGATAAAACATTACACACACCCTATCTAAACGAAGCAAAAAGCTTATTGAGCGATGTTAAAAAATACAAACAACCTTATTGGACAGAGAGAGGCGAAGCTGCGGCATTGAAACTTTTTCATGAAGCGGCTACAAGAATCCCTGCCTACAAGGATTTTTTAGAAAAACAAGGATTCGATCCAGATTCAGTCGTGACTATTGAGGACTTTCAAAAGGTGCCTCTCACCAGTAAAGATAATTACTTAAGAAAATATAAACGCAGTGAATTGTGTTGGGATGGGAATTTCACAAACAATAGTTGGACAATAAGTGCAACTTCGGGTTCGACAGGCAAGCCTTTCTACTTCCCAAGACAAGATGTCCATAATGACTACTACGCACTAACTGCTGAAATGTATTTGCTAGAGCACTTCAAAATCGATCAAAAGTCTACTCTCTATATAGACGCTTTTGCTATGGGAGTATGGATTGGCGGTGTATTCACATACGAATCTGTCAGAAAGGTCGCCGAAAGAGGCTACGACATTAGTGTGGTTACGCCAGGCATTAATACAGATGAAGTCCTAAACTGTGTACGTGAGCTCGGTGGAGAGTTTGATCAAGTTATTATTGGTTGTTATCCACCGATACTGAAGGACATAGTAGATATAGGTGTAGAACAGGGTATCGAGTGGTCGGACTATAACCTGGGTATAGTCTTCTCTGCTGAGGGCTTTAGTGAATCATTTAGACAGTATATTTTTGACAAAGCTAATTTGAAAGATTCGTACCTGTCTACCCTTAATCACTACGGGACTGTTGATATGGGTACAATGAGTCATGAGACTGCGCTAACGAATCTTATTAGGAAGAATCTAGCCGATAGCGATGAGCTATCACGGTCAATATTCGGAAAAACCAAAAAGTTACCAACTCTGACACAATTTCTACCAGAACAGTTTTACTTTGAGCAAGTAGATGGGAATGTAGTCTGTACATCAAACAGTGGCTATCCGCTTATAAGGTATGATCTGAAGGATATTGGTGGTGTGCTCACAATGGAAGAGGTAGAAGTAGCCTATCGAGAATCTGGGGCTAGTCTCAGGGATGAGGCGTCTCGAGCGC